>NZ_JAAGPG010000982.1:0-1419 GCF_017104665.1 Burkholderia sp. Se-20378
TGGCGGGGCGGAACTGACGATGTTCGCGACGCGCTGCCGGCCGTGCAGTCGAACGGGGCGCCGCGCTATGCGTTCGGGGGCGCGGTTGCCCCCGGCGCCGTGGCGTCGTCCTCAGCCTCCCCGGTGTCCGGATAGACGATCGTGCCGTCGGGCCGGATTACCGCGCCGGCCGTCAGGTGCGCGGGTTCCACGCGGTGGCGGCCCATGATGTGCAGCACCGTTTCGCCGCGCGCGATCAGGTAGTCGGACACGATGCGCCGGTGGCAGCGCCACCACACCGCTTCCGAACACATGATCGCGCAGCGCTGCTCGTGCCCCTGTGCGATCAACCGGTCGAGGCCGTCGCGAAACTCGGGTGACAGCGCGTAATCGGCATAGCGGTGAAAGCTCTGGTTGGTCCAGAAGTCGTTGACGTCGTCGGGCACGCTGCGCGACCTGCCGCGCAGCCCGCCGAGTTCGGCGATGTGTTCGTACGCGATGTCGGCGGCGGCCAGCGCGTCCGGCAGCGTCGCTTCGTTGAACTGGGGGTTGGTGCGCGAGCGCGTCATCTTGCGGATATCCGCGAGCAGCGCGATATCGACTGCGTCGAGCATCCCGACGAATTCGTCGAGCGTGCGGTTCGAGTGGCCGATCGTGTAGAACGGGAGCGTCATGCGTCGTCCTTGCCGACGATGCGCTCGAGCACGCGGCCGCGATGCGCGGCGATGTGGTCGGTGCGGTCGCTCTTGATCTCGTACTGCGGATCGTCGGGCGACGCGCGATGGCGATGGCCCTTGTAGTCGAAGTCCGCGGTGTGGACCGCGATGATCGTGCCGGTCACGTAGCCGGCTTCGGAATTCCACCGGACGTGGTCGCCGAGGCTGAGTGGCGTCGTCATGCAGATGACCCTCCTTGCGCGGGTGCGGTGTGCGTCGATCCTTGCGGCGAGTGTCGTCGTGCCGGGAGGAATGGCGTGTCCATTATCGGCCGCGGCGGTTGGCGGAAAAAGACGCAGTCCGCTGAAACTCGCGCACCGGCCAGGACACTGCCCGATTTAACCCTTCATTACGATGGGCTTTCCGAAAAAGTGCTAGATTCGCCCATCGATATCTCGCAACGCGGAGAGGGCAGACAGATGCTGAAGAAATGGGCGGGGATGGCCGTGGTGGCCGGTGCGGTGGCGGTGGCGGTGGCGTCGCTGCCGGCCGTGGCAGGCGACACGAACAACGCACTGGGCGGCGCGATGGGTGGCGTTGCCGGCGCTGCGGTCGGCAACGCGGTTGGCGGCAGCACGGGCGCCGTGATCGGCGGGGCAGTGGGTGGTGGTGCGGGTGGTGCGGTGACGTCGAACAAACGCGAACGCACGGGCGCGATTGTCGGCGGCGCACTGGGCGGCGGCGCAGGCACCGCTGCGGGCAACGCGATGGGCGGCACGGCCGG
>NZ_JAAGPG010000983.1:0-238 GCF_017104665.1 Burkholderia sp. Se-20378
GAAAAAAAAAAAAAACAAAAACTAGACACAACACCACTTATATGCAACTTACAATACAACACAAGCTCATCGCGTTGTTCACATATACTATGTCTGTTTCTACAACACATGATCAATACAAATCAACAACCAGACATCAGCAATTATAGACTCAATCAACTTGTTCTACCGCACTTGCTGACATTACCCTATCAACTCTATCACACATCACCACCTATACAAATGACTTCCATCATCA
>NZ_JAAGPG010000984.1:0-1716 GCF_017104665.1 Burkholderia sp. Se-20378
TAGCGTGCGCGTGCCCGATGGCCGGCCGCTCGGCGCCGACGATTTCTGTCGCGGCTTTCCGACCGGCGGCGGGCGCAAGCGTGCGGGCGGCATCAACCATCTGCCGGAAACCGAGTTCGACGCGTTCGCCGAGCGATTCGAGGCGGCGTTCCGGCTCGATTGATCGATGCGGCGCTCCGGGATGCGTGCGCCGTGCAGCCTTCGCACGGCGCGCGCATCGCAGATGGATCAACCGGTCGCGCCCGCAAGCACGGCCGGCACGTTGTGACCGTAGCAGCGCTCCTCGACGCGCTCGGCGATGCGCCAGCCCGGCGCGGTGCGCACGAACCGGTCGACGTACCACAGCCCGAGAAACATCACCTGCGTGCTGCCGTCCGGCAGCGCGATTTCCATCGGATTGAAGCAGATCGTGCGGCCGCGCGCGGTATCGCCGTCGAGCCGGATCGACAGGTTGCCGACCATGTGCTGGTACTGCGGAAACTGCGGCAGCACGGTGCGCAGCCACGCCTTCACCTCCGGATAACGGCCGGCGATGCCGCCCATCGCGCGATAGTCGATCGCGGCATCCGGTGTGAACACCGCGTCGAGGGCGTCGAAGTCGCGCGTGTCGATCGCGCTCGAATACGCGACGATCAGCTCGCGGATGTCGTGATGGTCGGACAGTGTTTGCAGATCGGGCATCGGCGGCTCCCGGTCACGCGCCGTTGCGCCGGCGTGCCGCATGGAGCGCTTCGGCGCGCTGCTTCACGTCGCGTGCGCACTGGTCGAAGCCCTGTTTCACCCACCCGCCGTGGTTCTGCATGATCATGTCCGCGTTGACGCCGAGGAACTGGTCGGTCGTGAAATAGCGGCAGCGCTCCGCGCCGGTCGCATCGATGTACTGGTCGCGGCGCGCGGCGTCCTTGTTGTCGTCGGTCGGGCGCTGCTCCCACGACAGCAGGCGTTCGGGTTCGTACGCGACGAGGATCTCGCTGACGGGAATCACGGTCTCCGTGCCCGGGATTCGCACCTGCATGTGCACGAAATCGCCGAGCTTGCCGGTCGTTTCGAAGCCGACGCAGAACGTGTTCCATTCGCCGTAGCGCGGGAAGTCGGTCAGCACTTCCCAGACGACGGAGGCCGGTGCGTCGATGTCGACGGTGATCGAGGTAACGAGATTCGAGGGTTTGGTCATGGCGGCGTATCGGATGAAACCGCGCGTACCCGGGTGGCGGGAAGCGTCGCGGCGGTCGGAAGGAGCCGCGCCGGCATCGGTCGGCGCGTGTGACGGGTGCGGATCGGCACGTGCGGGGCGTTCGCGGCCCGCACGTGCCGCGCAACGCGGCGCACCCGACATCGAGCGTAGGCTCGCGCACGCGGCGAAGAATCGTCGGAATGGACTAAGGCGTTTCACCGGGGCCGCAGGGTGGTGCGATAGACGTGACGGTCGGCGGCATGGGGGCGCTGGCGTGTCATGCGCGCCGAACGTCGACACCACGCGGCGCAGCCGCGACAATACGTGTCTCTTTCCGCTTTCGTCATCGAGGTGCCCGTGCCCGCCAAGTCGTCTGTTGCTCCCGCGATCGTCTGGTTCCGCGACGATCTGCGCGTGACCGACCAGCCCGCGCTGACGCGCGCGGTGGAATCGGGCCGGCCGCTCGTGTGCGTATTCGTCGACGACACGGGCGACGGCGCCGGGCGAGCGCCCGGCGGCGCGGCGCGCTGGTGGCTGCACGG
>NZ_JAAGPG010000985.1:0-1577 GCF_017104665.1 Burkholderia sp. Se-20378
TCGAACAGCGCGGCCGTGGCCGGCCGAAGCTCGGCGTCGTGTCGCGCGAGGTCACGCTGCTGCCGCGTCACTGGGAATGGCTGGCCACGCAGCCGGGCGGCGCGTCGGTCGCGTTGCGCAAGCTCGTCGAGGACGCACGGCGCACGCATGCAGCGGCCGATCGACTCCGCGACGCGCAGGCGCGCGCCTATCACTTCATGTCGGCGATGGCGGGCGACCTGCCCGGTTTCGAGGAAGCCGTCCGCGCGCTGTATGCGAACGACCTGACGCGGCTCGCCGAGCTGATCGCCGGCTGGCCGGAAGACGTGCGCGACCATGCGCTCGCGCTGGCGCGCGGCGAGCTGCCGCCGTCCACCGAAGACTGCTGAAAGGAGTATCGGACGACATGACCGCATTAGATCTGAACCGCGGCGCGATCGCGCCGGTTGCCGACGAGGTCGATCTCGTCGATCTGCGCGTGACCGGCGCGATTCCGCACGAACTCGCCGGCACGTTGCTGCGCAACGGCCCGAATCCGCCGGGCGGCCGCTTCGAAGGGAGCGACATGCTGTCGTGGTGGCCGGAAGCCGCGATGCTGCACGCGATCGCGTTCGAAGGCGGCCGCGCGACCGGCTATCGGAACCGCTGGGCGCGCACGCAGCGGTGGGCCGCCGTGCATGCACCTGAAGCGGCATCGCAGCTGCCCGACACCAACCCGAACGTGAACGTGCTGCAGCATGCCGGCGAATTGCTCGCGCTGTCGGAGGGCGGCGCGCCGTTCGCGATCACGGCCGCGCTCGATTCGCTCGGCGTGCCGGCGCGGCACGCTGGCCTTGGTGGCGGGATGACCGCGCATCCGAAGGTCGATCCGGTGACCGGCGAGCTGATCGCGTTCCGCGCGGACTGGCGCGCACCGTGGCTGCGCTACGGCGTGGCCGATGCGCAGGGCGTGCAGCGCGTCGATATCGAGATCGACCTGAGCGCACCGTCGATGATGCACGACCTCGCGATCACCGAAACCCGCAGCCTGCTGCTCGACCTGAACGTCGGCTACGACTTCTCGCTGCTGAAGCAGGGCCACCGGATGCCGCTGCGCTGGCACGACGACCGGCCCGCGTGCATCGGCGTGATTCCGCGTCATGGCGGCGCGGTGCGCTGGTTCGAGGTCGAGCCGTGTTTCATCCTGCATGTCGTGAACGCGTACGACTGCGACGCGTCGTGCATCGTGCTCGATGCGGTGCGCTATCCGTCGTTCCTGCGGCTCGACGCGGGCACGGGCCGCTTTGCCGACAACCCGGTCGGCGAGCTGTGGCGCTACGTGATCGATACGGCGAACGGGCTGATCGACGAAGGGCCGCTCGCCGACGGCGGCATCGAGATGCCGCGCATCAACGAAAGCCGGACGGGGCGCCGCTACCGTTATCTGTATGCGGTCGAGCAGCCGAACAACGCGGAAATGCGCGGCGTGATGCGCTTCGACCACGCGAGCGGCACGACGACGCGCTACGCGTTGCCACCCGGCGACCAGAACAGCGAGCCGGTGTTCGTGCCTCGCCCGGGCGGCGTCGACGAGGACGACGGCTGGCTGCTGGTGGTGG
>NZ_JAAGPG010000986.1:0-1779 GCF_017104665.1 Burkholderia sp. Se-20378
GCCAGCCCGGCCGCGCCGCGCGCAGCCGCGCATGCGCGCCGATCAGCACGTTGTCGAGCACGCTCCGCTTGCCGAACACGCGGCCGTGCTGGAACGTTCGCGCGATGCCGAGCGCCGCAAGGCGTTCGGGCGCGGTTCCCGTGATGTCGCGGCCGTCGAACGTCACGCGGCCGGCATCGGGCCGGTCGGCGCCCGCAATCAGGTTGAACAGCGTCGACTTGCCCGCGCCGTTCGGCCCGATCACGCTCAGCAGTTCGCCATCGCCGAGCGTCAGGCTTGCGCCGTCGAGCGCGGTCACGCCGTCGAAGCGGCGCGTGAGGTCCTGCACGTCGAGCAAGGGTCGAGTGGTGGTCATCGCATTCCTCCTCACACCGTGCCGAGCAGGCCCTGCGGCCGGAACCGGACGAGCAGCAGCAGCACGAGGCCGTAGATCAGCATCCGGTAGTCGGCCGCCCAGCGGAACAGCTCGGGCAGCCCGATCAGCGCGATCGCGCCGGCGATGCCGCCGAGCACGTTGCCCAAGCCGCCGAGGATCACCATCGTCAGCGCGAGGATCGACACCTGCGAATCGAAGGTCTGGTGATTGATGTAGCTGTACAGATGCGCGGCGATCCCGCCGCTCACACCGGCCGCGACGCCGCCGACCGCGAACGCAATCGCCTTGTAGCGGTTCGGCGCGATGCCGTGCGCACGCGCGGCAACGTCGTCCTCGCGCACCGCGCGCAGCGTGCGGCCGAGATGCGAGCGCAGCAGCCGCACCTGCACGAGCGCGAACACGACGAGCACCGCGAACGTGAACCAGTACGCGGCACGCGCGGTCGTCGCCCACGGCAGCGGTGCAATGCCGGTGATGCCGAGCGGGCCACGCGTGAGGCCGTCCCAGTTCAGGATCACGAGACTCACCACTTCGCCGATGCCGAGCGTCGCGATCGACACGTAATGCCCGCGCAGCCGGAATGCCGGATAGACGAGCAGCGTGCCGAGCACCGCGGTGATCACCCCCGCGCACGGGATCGTCACGGCCGGCGACCAGCCGAGATCCGACGACAGCAGCGCCGACGCATACGCGCCGATCACGAGCAGCGCCGCGTGGCCGAGCGAGATCTGCCCGACGGTTCCCGCGACGAGCGTGAGGCTCAGCGCGAGCAGCCCGTACAGCCACGCGTTCGTCAGCGTCTGCAACACGTACGGCGACGCGCCGAGCCACGGCAGCACGGCCGCCAGCGCGACCAGCCCGACGAGTACCGGACGCGGCACGCGCACGGTCTTCGCGGCCGCGAGGAAGGTGCCCGTCATCGGCTCGGGTGGCAACGCTCGGTTCGCGCTGAACAGCCCGTTCGGCCGCCATACGAGGAACACGATCAGCAGCCCGAACGCGAACAGGTCGCGATAGCTGGTGCCGAACAGCGCGACGCCGTAGCTTTCGACGAGGCCGAGCAGCAGGCTGCCCGCGATCGCGCCCGGCACGTTGCCGAGCCCGCCGATCAGCAGCGCGACCACGCCCTTCAGCGTGGCCTGGAAGCCCATCGCCGGATCGATGCTGTTGTAGTACATGCCGACCAGCAGCCCGCTCACGCCGCCGAGCGCGCACGCGATCGCGAACACGGTCTGGTTCACGCGGTCGACGTCGACCCCCATCTGCAGCGCCGCGTCGCGATCCTGCGCGGTCGCGCGCACGGCCCAGCCGAGCCGCGTGAAGCGCAGGAAGCCATACAGCAGCGCGGCCGCCGCGATGCCGATGCCCGCGATCAGCAGGTCGAGCGAGCCGAGCGTCGCGCC
>NZ_JAAGPG010000987.1:0-1804 GCF_017104665.1 Burkholderia sp. Se-20378
GTGTCTGCTGTGGGGCGGTGTTTGTGTGAAGTGCAGCGGCGACCGCCGGGATCTACACGCGTGCGCACACCCTTTCCCTCCACGCCGCGCGTCCGATCTGCGGCCGGTCGAAGGGCGCATCGCGATCGTCGTCGACGACGGCGTCGCGACCGGCGCGTCGATGCGCGTCGCGCTGCAGGCGTTGCGCGAGCGTCACCCGGCGCGGATCGTGGCGGCTGCCCCGGTCGCACCGGCGGGCACGCGCCATGTGTTCGACGATCTGGCCGATGCGTTCGTCACCGTGTCGCTGCCGCTGCCGTTCTTCGGGATCAGCCAGTTCTACGCACGCTTCGAGCAGACGAGCGACGACGAGGTACGCGCATTGCTCGACGCGGCGCGGCTCTGATTCGGGATCACGTCCGCCTGATGCGACGCGGGCGAGGGCGGCGGGTTTCGGCCCACGCGAACACGCGCTGCAGCATCGGATGGACATCCCCGTGCCAGCGCGCCCCCGTAAACAGCCCGTAGTGATCGCAGTCGTCGATGTCGATGCGGTAGCGCTCGTCGTCGGCGAGGCTGCTGCACAGGTCGAGCGCCGCATGCGTCTGGCCGGCGCCCGTGACCTTGTCGCACGCACCTTCGACGGTCAGCAGGACGATGCCGCGCAAGGCCGCCGGCTCGACGCGCTGGCCGCCCACGTCCCACGTGCCGAGCGCAAGGCTCATGCGCTGGAACACGATGTCGACCGTATCGAGGAAATACTCGGCCGGCATGTCGAGCAGCGCCGTGTATTCGAGCAGCGCGCGCCGCGCGCTGCGTCCGAGCCCCGCGTAACCGTCGTCGCCGATGCCCACTACCGTCAGCCACGCCGTCATGCACCCTTCCCCATCGTTCGATTCCCTACCGTGTGTTGCGATGCGCGGCGGCCGGGCTGCCGCGCGTTGATTCGTCGATGATCCTGATCCGCGCCCACGCCGTGCGTGTCGCCCGCCTATCGGTGCGATACGGCGATGACGCTAGCCGCGCGTCACCGGGCCAATCAAGACCAGCAAGCCCAAATACATGCCGCCGATCGACGCGATCAGCAGCCAGCCGAGCAGCAGCCACATGAGCGGCCGCGCCCCGATTTTCCTGTACAGGAACGTGCCACCCGCCACGATCGGCACGCCGAGGCCGGCGAGCCCGACATTCTTCGGCCACTCGGCCGCCGGTGCAAGCGGGATCAGTATGCACGCGAGCAGCATCCAGGCCGGGATGGCCAGCAAGCCCAGTGCAATACCCATGCCGAACAGCTCCGTCCTGCCGAGTTTCATCGCGGATGCCGGCGGTCGCCGATCTGATGTCGAGCCGCCAATCGTACCATTTGCGAGATAGCTCAAAACCGGCTGCGACCGTGCTGTGACGCGGTTGCGCGGCGTATCGACAATGCCGGATCGTCGCGAAAATCGGGTATCCTACGGCCGTTCGTTCGCCGGTGCCCCTCGGGGCCGAAGAGGGAACACAGGGCGCGCCACGCGCCGCTGTGGCTGCCCCCGCAACTGTAGACAGCGAGCCGATCTCCCCCTCATGCCACTGGTTCCACCGGGAAGGCCGGGAGCCGGCGCCGACCTGTCAGCCAGGAGACCTGCCGGCCTGAAAGTGCGTGCGTGCCAGTCGGCGTCGGGCGGGGTGTACCGATGCGTTGGCCGCGGCGCGACACTGTCCCGGTACCCCGTTGAGTTCCGCCCCCGTTTCGATTCCTGAGTCGCCCGTCGTGCGCCCGTCGGCCTGCCCGGGGCTCGTGCGCGTGGTCGCGGCCGCCGACGGCGGGCTGTGCCGGGTCAAG
>NZ_JAAGPG010000988.1:0-1659 GCF_017104665.1 Burkholderia sp. Se-20378
CTATCTCGACGCCCGCCGGCGGCAGCGTGCGGTTCGCGTGCCGGGCGAGCAGCCCGGCGACGAGCATCACGAGCGCTTCGTCGCGGGCGAGTGGCTGGGATTCCCCGGCGACGATGCGCGCATGCAGCCGGCCCACCGAGGCTGCGAGGCGCGTATCGCGCACTGCCGGATGCGCCAGTTCGACGCCGCCGAGGCCTTCTTCCGCCGCGACGCCCGCGACCAGCGCGGGCGCGAGGTACAGCATCCGCCAGCGCCGGCCCGTGCCGGCCTCGATCGGCGAGCCGTCGTGCATCTCGCCCGGGTTGACCATGATCGCGTCGCCGGCCAGTGCGTCGACCTGCCCGCGGCCGCTCCACGACCGGTGCGCGCCGCTGACGATCACGCCGACCCCGAATTCGTCGTGCGCGTGGCGCGGAAATGCGCGGTCGGATTCGAGGCTGATGGCCTCGATGCCTTCGCCGGTCCGTCGGTAATGGGTGACGCGGTGCATGTGCGCTCCTCGCGCCGGTGGCGGCGCGGATTCCGTGCACTTTAGCGCGTTCCGGCGCGGCGCGCCCTTCATCCTTTTGGCCGATACCGCGCGGCGCGCGCAGCCCGCACCATGTGCACATGAGCAGCGTACACGGCCCGCCGGGCCTGAAGCTGCGCGGGAGACGGCAGGTGGAACGACAGGATCCGGTATTCATTCAGGTTGGCGCGCTCGCGGACGGCTTCGCGCCGGAAGCAAACATCCTCGCATCCGTCGACGCGCTCGCCGGGCGGACGCTTGCGCTCGGCGACGCATCGGGTGCGTGGCGCGTCTATACGTTCGAGCCCGGTGCGCTGCAGTGGCGTGACGCGGCGACCGACACGGGCGGCCGCGAGCCGTGCCGCGTGACGCGGCTGCGCGACGGGCTGTACTTCGTCGACTACATCGATTCGGCCGCCCGCGCGACCTCGGTCAGTCTCGTGATCGATCTCGACAACGGCGTATGGACGTCGGTCGTCGGCGTGCTGCCGACCGAAGCCGATACGCGTATCGACGCATTTACGCGGGTTGCCCGCGGGCTGCCGCTGACCGGCGTCGAGGCCGAATTCCGGCACGGCACGCTCGGCGGCCACACGCAGCCGGGGCGGCTGCACGGGCCTACGCGCGAGCTGATCGGCAAGCGGACGATGTATCGCTACAGCCCGACCGAATGCTACGAGCACATCTACCTGAACGAGAACTTCTACGCGTGGCAGTGCCTGCAGGGTGTCGAAGGCGGCCTGGCCGATGTCGATCGCTGCCATTACTTCAGGATTGCAGACGAGCTGTATCTGTTCGTGTGGCGCGAAAAAGTGGTGCCGACGCTCGGCGTCGTGCTGATCGACCTCGCGCAGCGCAAGACCGACGGCAAGATCTTCGGCTACCAGGGCGGCGATTTCGGCACGCTGTCGAACTTCCCGATCGGCGCCCACGCGCAGGTGCTGAACGACACCGTGCATCCGCTCGGCGGCGAGGCGCAGCGATGAATGCCGTGCCGGGCAGCGGCCGCCTGCGTGCGGATTTCAGCGGGCGCGTCGTGCTCGTCACGGGCGCCGCGCAGGGGAGCGGCGCGGCGATCGCACGCCGCTTCGCGGAATCCGACGCGTTCGTCGCGCTTGCCGACCTGAACGGCGAGGCGGCCGCCGCGCAGG
>NZ_JAAGPG010000989.1:0-1797 GCF_017104665.1 Burkholderia sp. Se-20378
GCGCTCGCGCTGCGTTTCGCCGCGCTGCGCGACGAGCGACAGCGCGGCGTCTCGCCGGCCACCGGCGCGCTGCTCGAACTGCGCCGCTTCCACAGCGCGCTGCCGAAAGCCGCGCGTGCGTCGCGACGAGACATCGAGGAGCATGCGGCCGGCGGCCTGCTCGACTTCGATACCGCCATCGAGCTGCTGTACCGCTTCATCGGCGAATATCTCGGCTACGCCGACACCTATGCGTCGCTCGACCAGGACGATCACGCATTCGAGCGCTCGGTCACGCATTACGCGGTGAAGACCAATTCGTTCTTCGTCGGGTTCGCGTTCCTGCGCACGATCGTCGCGGTCGGCGCGATGAGCGCGTTCTGGCTTGCCTCCGAATGGCCGAGCGGCCCGCTCGCCGTGATCGCCACCGCGATCGCGTGCGCGCTCAGCTCGACGTCGCCGCGCGCGCCGAAGTTCGTCGCGCAGATGAGCGTCGGCGCCGCATTCGCGACCGCGGTCGGCTACCTGTTCCTGTGCTACGTGTATCCGAACATCGACGGCTTCCCGCTGCTGTGCGCCACGCTCGCGCCAGTGCTCGGCCTCGGCGCGTTTCTCGCGATGCGGCCGGGCTTGTCCGGCTACGGGATCGGCTTCGCGGTGTTTTTCTGCCTGCTCGCGGGGCCCGACAACGTGATCGCCTATACGCCCGAGGTGCTGATCAACAACGGGCTGGCGATCGTCGTCGCGATGCTCGCGTGCTCGCTCGTGTTCGCGGTCGTGTTCCCTACCCACATGCCGTGGCTCACAGGCCGCATCGCACACGATCTGCGCCGCCAGGTCACGCTCGCGTGCGAAGGCGCACCGGACGGCCTCGCGCAGCGCTTCCAGTCGAGTACGCACGACCTGATGGCGCAACTGCGCACGCTGCTGGTGCGACGCACGCGACAGCATCGCGATGCGATGCGCTGGATGCTGTCGACGCTCGAGGTCGGCCATGCGGTGATCGACCTGCGCGACGAACTGGACGCGTTCTGCGCATCGAAGCCGCCGCAAACGCTGCGCTGGACCGGTTCGATCGACGCGGTGCTGCACGAGCTGCCGCGCTTCTTCGACGATCCGACGCCCGGCCACCATGCGCGCACGCTGAAATCGGTGAATCTCGCGATCCGCGCGGCGCAGCACACGCTGCAGGCGTGGTACGCGGTGCCCAACGAGCGGCACCGCATGCAGCGGATCGTCGGTTGCCTGCACTTCATGCGCAGCGCGCTGCTGGACAAGGATGCGCCGTTCAACCGACACCGCCATTGACGATCGGTGCGCGCGCAACGGGATCCTTGTTCCGGATGGAAATAAGCTCTACAGCCGCGGTGATTAATCTTTAAGCAGTGCGAGCCTATAGTTTCCTCACTGCCAGCGAGACTGGCACTCACCCAGGAGAAACCAAAATGAAGCCGCTGCACCTCGCCCTCGTTGCCCTGTCGCTCACCGCTGCTGTTGCTCACGCACAGCCGGCACCGGCAGACGTCGCACCGCAACAGGCGAACCGCGCTGAAGCCGTCGCGACCGCAGGCCGCGTCGACCGTTCGCAATCGAAGCAGGAAGACCCGAACGCGTGTGTCGGCCCGGTCAGCTTCTGCAACATCTACTTCGGCAGCTGAGCATGACGCCGCGTCGTCACGGCCAGGCCCGCACCGCCCGCGTTGCATGCGCGGGTGAGCGGCGGCCCGGCCGATCGCGGCCCGGCCGATCGCCGCAACGCCGCTCCACCCCACGCCGCTTCGATTGAAGCGGCGCATGCCGTTTCAGGCGCCACGCCCC
>NZ_JAAGPG010000990.1:0-1618 GCF_017104665.1 Burkholderia sp. Se-20378
TGCTGCCCGACACGGTCGAGCAGGTGCGCGCGGTACTGCGCGTCGCGGCCGCGCTCGGCGTGCCGGTAGTCGCGCGCGGTGCGGGCACCGGGCTGTCCGGCGGCGCGATGCCGCTTGAAAAAGGCCTCCTGCTCGTGATGGCGAAGTTCAACAGGATTCTCGACATCGACCCCGATGCCGGCATCGCGCGCGTGCAGCCCGGCGTGCGCAACCTCGCGATCTCGCAAGCGGCCACGCCATACGGCCTGTACTACGCACCCGATCCGTCGTCGCAGATCGCCTGCTCGATCGGCGGCAACGTCGCCGAGAACGCAGGCGGCGTGCACTGCCTGAAATACGGCCTCACGGTGCACAACATCCTGAAGGTCGAGATCCTGACGATCGACGGCGACACGCTCACGCTCGGCGCCGATGCGCTCGACGCACCCGGCTTCGACCTGCTCGCCTTGTTCACCGGTTCGGAAGGGATGCTCGGCATCGTCACGGAAGTCACCGTGAAGCTGCTGCCGAAGCCGCCGAGCGTGAAGGTGCTGATGGCGAGCTTCGACGACGTCGCGGAAGCCGGCGCGGCGGTCGCGCGAATCATCGGCGCAGGCGTGATTCCCGGCGGCCTCGAGATGATGGACAACCTCGCGATCCGCGCGGCGGAGGATTTCATCCACGCGGGCTACCCGGTCGACGCGCAGGCGATCCTGCTGTGCGAACTCGACGGCTCGCCGACCGACGTCGACGAAGACGCCGAACGCGTCGCCACGCTGCTTCGCGATGCCGGCGCAACCGAGATCCGCGTCGCGCGCGACGAAGCCGAACGCCAGCGCTTCTGGGCCGGCCGCAAGAACGCATTCCCCGCGGTCGGCCGCATGTCGCCCGACTACTACTGCATGGACGGCACGATCCCGCGCCGCGAGTTACCGCGCGTGCTCGAAGGCATCGCCGCGCTGTCCGCCGAATACGGGCTGCCGGTCGCGAACGTGTTTCACGCGGGCGACGGCAACATGCACCCGCTGATCCTGTTCGACGCGAACCGGCCCGGCGAACTCGATCGCGCGGAAGCGCTCGGCGGAAAGATCCTCGAGCTGTGCGTCGCGGCGGGCGGCAGCATCACCGGCGAGCACGGCGTCGGGCGCGAGAAGATCAACCAGATGTGCGTGCAGTTCAACGCCGACGAGATCACGTTCTTCCATGCGGTGAAGGCCGCATTCGATCCGCTGGGCCTGCTCAATCCCGGCAAGAACATCCCGACGCTGCACCGCTGCGCCGAATTCGGCGCGATGCACGTCCATCACGGCAAGCTGCCGTTTCCCGAACTGGAGCGCTTCTGATGCGACGCGACATCGAATCGATCGACGACAGCGCGGCGCTCGTCGCGCAGGTCGACGCGGCGATCCACGACCGCCAGCCGCTGCACATCCGCGGCGCCGGCACGAAGGCGTTCCTCGGCCGCCCCGTCGAAGGTCGCACGCTCGACGTGCGCACGCATCGCGGCGTCGTGTCGTACGACCCGACCGAACTCGTCGTCACCGCGCGCGCGGGCACGCCGCTCGCCGAACTCGAAGCGATGCTCGACGCGGCCGGCCAGATGCTGCCGTGCGAGCATCGCTTCGAGTTCGGCGAGCGG
>NZ_JAAGPG010000991.1:0-1689 GCF_017104665.1 Burkholderia sp. Se-20378
TCGCTCGTGGGCGCGGCCGCGCCAACGAGCGCCGCATAGCTGTCGAGCCATGCCCGCGCCGCCGCCGGTGATCAACACGGTCTTGCCGGTGAATGAAATCATCGAGGGACTCCTTTGAACGGGAAGGCAGCGCGTCGCGTCACAGCGACGACACCAGTTGCGCGTTGTCGATCCGCAGCTCCGCACCGTTGACGAAACGCGATTCGTCGGATGCGAGGAACAGCACGAGATTCGCGACATCCTGCGGGTCGCACATGCGCGCCATCGGATCGCTGCCGATGCCGAGTGCGGCCGGGTCGAGATCGGGCATCAGCGCCTGCGTCATCGGCGTCCAGATCCCGTCCGGATGGATCGAGTTGCAGCGGATCCGGTAACCGCTGCGCTTGCAGTGCACGGCGACGCTGCGCGCGAGCGCCGTCACCGCGCCTTTCGACCCGGTGTACGCGCACATCATCGGCAACCCGCCGAGCGCGGCGACCGACGACATCATCACGATCGAGCCCGGCGTGTCGTTGCCCTTCATCGCGCCGATCGCGTACTTGCAGCCGAGGAAATAACCATCGGCATTGGTGCGCATCACGCGCCGCCACGTGTCGAGGCTCGTGTCCTCGATCGAGCCGACCGGGCAGATTGCCGCGTTGTTGACGAGGACATCGAGACGGCCGAAGCGGTCGAGCGTCGATGCGATCGCATGCTGCCAACCGGCTTCGTCGACGATGTCGTGGCGGACGAACAGCGCGGCGTCGCCGATCTCGCGTGCGAGCGCACGGCCTGCGTCCTCGTCGATGTCGGTCAGCACGACACGCGCGCCTTCGGCGGCGAGCAGCAGCGCATCCGCGCGGCCGACGCCGCTCGCCGCGCCGGTGACCAGCGCGACCTTGTTTGCGACTCGATTCATGGTCGGTCGAATTCCTTTGACGTTGAAAGAAGGCAGGCACTCATGCGGCGCCCGGCGCGCGGCCGGCCTTGATCGCGTCGAGCGCGGCCGTGCCGTAGATCTGCGCGATCGTGTCGTCGACACGCGGGTTGGTGCGCAGCTCATGGCCGCCGTCGACCGCGAAGCTCTGGCCGGTCACCCAGCCCGACTCGGGGCCGGCGAGATAGCGCACCGCATGCGCGATCGCTTCCGGCTCGCCGAGCGTGCCGAGCGGAATCTGTTCGAGAAAGCTGTCGACGAGCGCGCGGTTGTCGAACATCGGCGCGGTGGCTTCGGAGCGCGTGAGGCCCGGGCGCACCGCGTTCACGCGGATCTTCGCGCCGGCCAGTTCCTCGGCCGCGCCGCGCACGAGCGCTTCGAGCGCGGCCTTCGCGGTGCAGTACGCGGACAGCCAGCGGAAATTGATCTGCGCGGCCGTCGACGAAATGCAGACGATCGCGCCGCCGCCACTGTCGGCAAGCCGCGGTGCGGCATGACGGATCGCGGCGAACGCGCTGTGCAGGTTCAGGTCGATTTCCGCGCGGAAGGTGTCGGCGTCATGCAGCAGCAGCGGCCGGAAGCCTGCACCGCCGACCGTCGGCACGACGATGTCGAGGCGCTGGTCGAGCGCCCATGCGCAGTCGAGCGCGGCCTGCAGGTCGGCTTCGTCGCAGGCGTCGCCCGCATGGATCGCGACGCGGCTGCCGGGCACGGCGTCGGTCAATTGCCGCTGCGTGCGTTCGAGCGCATCGCGGCGGCGGCCCATCAGCACG
>NZ_JAAGPG010000100.1:0-21919 GCF_017104665.1 Burkholderia sp. Se-20378
CGCGCGCGCGTCGAGCAGCGCAGCATCGCCGAGCACGGTGAAATGTGCGTCGGGCCAGCGCTGCGCGGCGTCACGCAGCGCCTGCACGGTCAGCTCCGGGCCGACCCCCGCGGGTTCGCCGGTCGTGATCGCGATCTGCAGCGCGGGCGTGGTCATCTGAAACTCGCTCAGTTCGCCGGGCTGACGCCGCCGATCTTGTACTGCACGTACGACGAATCGCGCAGCTCGCGCAGCCAGTCGGCATACGCCTGCTCGGCCTTGCGCTGGCCGATCGCCTGACGCGCGATATCCATCTGCTGCTGCACCGAGCCTTCCGCTTCGCGGCGACTCAGCACCTGGATCAGGTGATAGCCGTACTCGGTACGGATCGGCTGGCTGATCTGGCCGTCCTGCAGGTTGTTCATCGCGCGCTCGAATTCCGGCACGGTCTCGCCCGGGCTGATCCAGCCGAGATCGCCGCCCTGCGACGCCGAACCGTCCTGCGAGTAGGTGCGCGCGAACTTCGCGAAATCGCCGCCGGCCTCGACCTGGTTGCGGATGTCGGCCAGTTGCTGGCGCGCCTGGCCTTCCGACTTGCCTTCACCCACGCGCAGCAGGATGTGGCGCACGTGCGTCTGGACGATCTTCGGTGCGGCGGCAGTCGCGCCCTGGCTCTGGCGGCGGTCGACGAGACGCACGATCTCGAAGCCGTCCGGCACGCGGATCAGCGTCGGGTTGACCTGGCCCGGGCGCAGCTTCGATGCGGCGTCGACGACGTCGGCCGGCAGCGCGCTCGGCGCCTTGAAGCCGAGGTCACCGCCCTTCTTCGCGTCGTTCGCTTCCGAATTGTTCTTCGCGAGCTTCTCGAAATCGGCGCCCGACTTCGCCTGCTGCAGCAACGCGTCAGCCTTCTTCTGCGCGACTTCGATGTCGGCCTGCGGCGCGTTGGTCGGCGCCTTGATGAAGATGTGCTGGAAACGCAGGTCCTGCTGCTGCGACGCGTTCGGCCCGCGCTGGCTCGCGATGTAGTTCGCGACCTCGGCGTCCGACACGGTGATCTTGCCGTCGACCTCGCGCTCGCGCAGCTTCGACAGCATCAGTTCGGTGCGCGCGTCGCTCGTGAAGATGCTCCAGGGCACGCCTTGCGCCTCGAGACGCGCGCGGTACTGCTCGACCGTCATGCCGTTCGCCTGCGCGAGACGCTGCAGCGTGGACTGCACGGTCGCGTCGTCGATGCGGATCCCGTCGTCCTTGGCTTTCTGCACCTGGATACGCTCGAGCACCATCTGGTTCAGCACCTGCGCGCGCAACTGGTCGGTCGGCGGCACGGGTGCGTTCTGCTGCTGCAGCCGGCGCGCGATCAGGCCGGCACGCTGGTCGAGTTCGCGGCCCGTGATCACGTCGTTGTTGACGACCGCGACGACTTCGTCGGCGAGCTGCGCACCTTGCGAACCGAGCGCCTGCGCCGCGGCCGGCGCGGCGGCGAGCAGCGCGGAGGCCGCAGCGAGGCTGGACACGACTGCCGCGAAACGAAGGGTTTTCTTCATTGCCACTGGAACTCCATTGAAATCGTGCTGACCGGTGCAGACAAGCCGGCGTTACTCGTAGTTGCTGAAGCGGGACATCGGCGGCGGCGGCGGCGGCAGCGGCGTGTAGCCCGGCACCCCGGCGCGGAATGCGGACACGAGGCCGTTGTCGACGGTCGACAGGCCCTTGAGCGTCAGCTGCATCATGACTCGCGTCGACGAGTTCTGCTGTCCCGACGAATTGATGCCGTTCGCCGCCCGTTGCACCCCGACCCCGAGCGCCCAGCAGTCCGCGTCGTATTGTAAGCCGACCAGACCGTCGACCACGCGATCGCCCGCGAGGTCGTAGTTGAAGCGGCCGATCGCATACAGGCGGCGCGTGAGCGGCCATTGCGCGGACACCAGGAACTGGTTGATCGGCTGGTTGTCGAGCGTGGTGTTCGATCGCGTGTAGCGGTAGCCGACGTTGATCACGCGGCGCTCGCCCGGGCTGTAGCCGAAACCGACGCTCGACTTCACGAGCTGGTTGTTGTTCTGGTTGTACTGGAACGCCGTCTCCGACATGAAGCCCGAGCCGAGCTTCAGCGCGGCGCCGACGATCAGGTCCGAGTGGCGCGCCTGCACGGCGGACTGCCCGGAATTCAGCGTGACGCGCTGATCGGCGAAGTAGTACTGCTGCGCGATCACGAAGCGCGCACGCTCGTCGCCGGTGCGCGGATCGATGAAGCGCGACGTGAGACCGGCCGTGATCCGGTTCGCATCGGCGATCCGGTCGTTGCCGACGAACGTGTTCGGCTGGTAGATCTCCGCGAGGCCGAAGTCCGATTCCGCGGTGTCGAACAGCGGGGCGTTCGACTGGTCGCGATACGGCGTGTACACGTAGTACAGGCGCGGCTCGAGGGTCTGGATGAAGTCCTGGCCGAACAGGCGCACCGAGCGGTCGAAGATCAGCCCCGTATCGAAGCTCACGGTCGGGATCGACTCGGTGAAGCGCTTCGGACTGTTCGGCGTGGTCGACGACAGGTAGTTCAGGTCGTACGACGCGAAGTGGTACTGAACCTTCGGCACGACGAAGTAGCCGGGGCCGTACACGCCGTATGCGATATACGGATTGAAGACGATCCGGTCACCCTGGGTCGCATCGGCCGTCGTGATGCGGAACCGCGAATAGTCGGCTTCCGCGCCGAAGTCGAAGCCGCCGACGTTGTACTTCGTGTACTTCACGTTCAACTGCGGCTCGCGGCTGTACGGCGCGATCGACGGCGGCAGCGTCTGCCAGTGCTGGTAGCGCGCGAGCACCGACCACGGACCGTTGTTGTACGTAAGGCCTGCTTCCTGCTGGTACAGCGTCTGCGTCCCGTTGATGAACTGGTTCATCGACCCAAGATCTTCGGGATACGTGTTGTCCGAGACCTTGTTGTAGTAGACGTAGCCGCCGAAGCCGCCGCCGAAGTTCTGCTGGTGCTGCCAGTAGATCGCGTAGCGGTTGCGGTGCGCGAGCCGGTCATCCGGCAGGTAATTGGCCGTCAACGTGCCCGAATACGACGGCGACAGGTAGCGGAACGTCGCCTCGGTCATCACACCGCGCCGCGAGATGATGCGCGGCGTGAGCGTCAGGTCGCGGTTCGGCGCGATGTTGAAGTAGTACGGCAGCGACAGATCGAAGCCGTTCCTCGAGTCCATCGAGAACGTCGGCGGCAGCAGGCCGCTGCGCCGCTCGCCCGACAGCGGGAACGTCATCCACGGGCTCGCGAAGATCGGCACGCCCTGGAAGAACAGCACGCCGTTGCGCGCGGAGCCTTCGTCGGCGCCCGTATCGAAGTCGAAGCGGCTGCCCTTGATGTACCACGCGGGGTTCGTCGAGCACTGGCACGCGGTGTAGGTGCCGTTGACGAACACCGAGCGCTCGTCGTCGACCATGTCGACGCGTTCCGCGCTGCCCGACCCGCCCGTCATGTTGAAGTGATACTTCGGCGCGGTCATGAAGCCCTGGTTCGCTTCGATCTTCAGGTGCGCCTCGGGGCCCGTGAACGACGTGCCGGAATTGTTGATCCTGACCTGGCCGTACGCATCGGCCATGTCGGTATCCTGATCGTAGTGGATCGCGTCGGCCTTCACGACGGCGTCACCGCGCCGCAGTTCGGCCGACCCCTTCGCGGCGAGATCCTGCTCGGCCGTGCCGCTCGTATGGTCGGCGATCACGAAGGCGGCCGGCTTCGCGCCGTCCTTCAGCGGACGATCCTCGAGCTGGGGCGCGAGACGCAGATCCCACGGCGAGTCGAGCGGCTGCGGCTGCGCGGCCGCGCCCGACAGCTGCGCGTACGACACGGCCGGCACGAGGCCAGGCACGGCCAGGAGCGCGAGCGCGAGCCGCCGTTTGCGCGGCGCCCCGTCACCGGGGAAAACATTCGGGAATAGCGGTTTGGGCGGCATCTATCGTTTGGCGAATCGCCCCTTGTCAACCACGCCGTCGCGGCACATTCGCACGCGGCGGGCCGCACCGTCGCACCGCGACTGCGGCTGAGCGCAAACCGGGGAGGCGTTCGGGTGACGGCGCGACAGGCGGCGGGCCTGCACGGCGGGAAGCTGACGCGGGGCGCGTCAAAAAAGTCGTGGGGTATTATATGGCAAGACGTTCCCCCCTCCTCCGAGTTTCATGACGCCCCCATCCGCCGCATCCCAGCCCGACGCCCGCCTCGAAGCACTCACCGCGTGGCTGCAGCCGCTCGCCGAACGCTATGCGCTCGACCTGTCGACCCTCGCGCCCGCCTCGTCGGACGCCAGTTTCCGCCGCTATTTCCGTGTCGCATCGGCCACGAGCGCCGGCGGCACGCTGATCGCCGTCGACGCGCCGCCGCCCGAGAAGTGCCGTGAATTCGTCCAGGTCGCGCAGCTGCTCGCCGCGGCCGGCAACCACGTGCCGGACGTGCTCGCCCACGATTTCGACGCGGGTTTCATGCTCGTGACCGATCTCGGCCGCACGTCGTACATCTCGGTGCTCGATCCGGCCGACCCGGCCGCCGCAAAGCCGCTGATGCGCGCGGCGCTCGACGCACTGATCCGCTTCCAGCTCACGTCGAAACCCGACGTGCTGCCGCCGTTCGACGAGGCGTTCCTGCGCCGCGAGATGGAGCTGATGCCCGAATGGTTCGTCGGCCGCCGCCTCGGCAAGCCCGTCACCGACACGATGCGCGGCACGCTCGACCGCACCTTCGCGCTGCTGGTCGCCAGCGCGCACGCGCAGCCGCAGGGTTTCATGCTGCGCGATTTCATGCCGCGCAACCTGATGGTGTGCGAGCCGAACCCGGGCATCCTCGATTTCCAGGACGCCGTCTACGGGCCGCTGACGTACGACGTCGTGTCGCTGCTGCGCGACGCCTTCATCAGCTGGGACGAGGAGTTCGAGCTCGACTGCTTCGCGTACTACTGGGAAAAGGCAAAAAAGGCCGGCCTGCCGGTCGACCCCGATTTCGGCGAGTTCTACCGCCAGCTCGAATGGATGGGGCTGCAGCGCCACATCAAGGTGCTCGGCCTGTTCGCGCGCATCAATTACCGCGACGGCAAGCCGCACTACCTGAACGACCTGCCGCGCTTCATCGCGTATGCGCGCAAGGTCGCGCTGCGCTACCGCCCGCTCGTGCCGTTCGCGAAGCTGCTCGACGAGCTCGAGGGCAATGCGCCGGCCGACGTGGGCTATACGTTCTGACCGTTCCGACTCTCCTGACACCCGGCCGAACATGAGCAACACCCTGACCACGGCGATGATCTTCGCCGCCGGGCGCGGCGAACGGATGCGCCCGCTCACCGACACCCGCCCGAAGCCGCTGCTCGAAGCGGGCGGCAAGCCGCTGATCGTGTGGCAGATCGAAGCGCTCGCCCGCGCGGGCATCGAGACGATCGTGATCAACCATGCGTGGCTCGGCGAGCAGATCGAGGCTGCGCTCGGGGACGGCTCGCGCTGGGGCGTGCGGCTCGCGTATTCGGCCGAGGGCGACGCACTGGAAACGGCGGGCGGCATCGCACAGGCGTTGCCGCTGCTCGAACGCGACGGGCAGCCGGCCGTGTTCGCGGCAGTCAGCGGCGACGTCTACTGCGCGTTCGACTACCGGTCGCTCGCGCCGCGCGCCACCCGGATGGCCGCGCTCGACGCACCGGCGATGCACCTCGTGATGGTGCCGAACCCGCCGTTCCACCCGGCCGGCGACTTCGCGCTCGACGGCGACGGCCACCTTGCGCTCGACGGCGCCGCGCGCTTCACGTTCGGCAACATCGGCCTGTACGACACGCGGATGTTCCGCGATCTCGCGCCCGGCACGCGGCGCGCGCTGACGCCGTACTATCGCGCGGCGATCGAGGCCGGCCGCGCGAGCGGCGAACTGTATGAAGGTATCTGGGAGAACGTCGGCACGCCCGCGCAGTTGGGCGAGCTGGATGCGCGGCTGCGCGCCGCGAAGTGACCGGCTGACGGGTCATCGGGCCGATTGATCAGATGGTTGGCTGACCCGCTGCTTAGCTGACTGGCTGGCCGACCGACAAATCGGCCGGGTTGGTGTGGCTGATCAACAGGTCCCGCGCCTGCCTGCCCCTCATGCCGGCGCGCGCCCCGCCCGTCAGGCACGCCTCCTTCCCGCTGCGCGCCCTCGCGCGCAGCACCGCCGCTTACGCGGCTTCCGCCTCTTCCCCGCCCGCCGCCGCACGCTGCTGCTGCAGCGCCCACATCTGCGCATACAACCCGTCGGCGCGCACGAGTTCGTCGTGCGTGCCGCGCTCGACGATCCGCCCGTGGTCCATCACGAGGATCTGCTGCGCATGCACGACCGTCGACAGCCGGTGCGCGATCACGAGCGTCGTGCGATGCCGCGCGATCTGGTCGAGCTCGTGCTGGATCGCGCGCTCCGAGCGCGAATCGAGCGCCGACGTCGCTTCGTCGAACAGCAGCACCGGCGGATTCTTCAACAGCGTGCGCGCGATCGCGACGCGCTGCTTCTCGCCGCCCGACAGCTTCAGCCCGCGCTCGCCGACCGGTGTGTCATACCCCTTCGGCAAGCTTTCGATGAAATCGTGGATGTGCGCGGCGCGCGCGGCCGCGATCACCTCGTCGCGGGTCGCGGTCGGCCGGCCGTACGCGATGTTGTAGTAGATCGAGTCGTTGAACAGCACCGTGTCCTGCGGCACGATCCCGATCGACGCGCGCAGCGAGTCCTGCGTGACGTCGCGGATATCCTGTCCATCGATCCGGATCGCGCCGCCCGACTGCCGGTCGAGATCGTAGAAGCGGAACAGCAGCCGCGACAGCGTCGACTTCCCGGAGCCGCTGTGGCCGACCACCGCGGTCGTCGTACCCGCGTCGATCGTGAACGACACGTCGTGCAGGATCTGCCGCGCCGGCTCGTAGGCGAAATTCACGTGCTCGAAGCGCACCTGCGCGCCGGCGACCGCAAGCGGCCGCGCATCGGGCAGGTCGGCCACTTCCTTCGCGGCCGACAGCAGCCCGAACATCCGGTCCATGTCGGTGAGGCTCTGCTTCAGCTCGCGATAGACGACGCCGAGAAAGTTCAGCGGGATATACAGCTGCAGCATGAACGTGTTGATCAGCACCAGATCGCCGAGCGTCAGCTTGCCGGCGAGCACGCCCTGCGTCGCGCGCCACAGGATGAACACGAGCCCCGTGCCGATGATCGCCTGCTGGCCGAAGTTCAGCACCGACAGCGAATTCTGCGAACGGATCGCGGCCTTCCGGTAGCGCTTCAGGTTCTCGTCGTAGCGCTGCGCTTCCCACTCCTCGTTGCCGAAATACTTGACCGTCTCGTAGTTGATCAGCGAATCGATCGCCCGCGAGTTCGCGCGCGAATCGAGTTCGTTCATCGTGCGGCGGAAATGCGTGCGCCAGTTGGTGACCTTCACCGTGAACACGATGTACGTGACCAGCGCCGCGAACGTCACGTACGCGTAATAGGCCTCGTACTTGACCACGAAGAAGCCGAGCACGAGCCCGACTTCGACGAGCGTCGGCAGGATGCTGTACAGCGAGTACGAAATCAGCTGCTGGATGCCGCGCGTGCCGCGCTCGATGTCGCGCGACATGCCGCCGGTCTGGCGCTCGAGGTGAAACCGCAGCGACAGCCCGTGCAGGTGCCGGAACACCTGCAACGCGAGCTGGCGCACCGCGCTCTCGGTGACCTTCGAGAACAGGATCTCGCGCAGTTCGGTAAACAGGGAAGTGGACAGCCGCACGAGCGCATACGCGACGACCAGCAGCCCCACGCCGCCCGCGAGCACGATGCCGGCCGACTGTTCGGCACGGCCGATCGCGGTGATCTGCTGGACGTAGGACAGGTGGTCGACGATGCGCTTCATCACGACCGGCACGCCGAGGTTCGCGACTTTCGCGCCGATCAGGCAGCCGAGCGCGAGCGCGACACGCCATTTGTAGGTGGTCAGGTACGGCAGCAACGACCGGATGGTCTGCCAGTCGTTGCGGGGCCCGGTTGAAGCCGGCGCGGGCTCACCGGAAGCAGGAAATCGGCGCATGGGGGGAAGGATCGGCGGCGGTGCCGGACGCGTGCGACGGCGGCCGGCTCGCTCACTTTCTCGTACAATTTGCGAACGTTGTATTGTCGCAGAAGCCGCTTCGCGCCGCTGCCGGCGCCCTCGCCGGCCGGCCTGCGCGCGGCGGCGTATTTATTACAGGATGAAAGCCCCCGCCATGACCGATTCGACCCTCGAACTCCCGCAAAAGCAGCCCGCGCTGCGCGTCGTCCCGCAACCGCACGACGCGAACGTCCACGGCGACGTGTTCGGCGGCTGGATCATGTCGCAGGTCGACATCGCCGGCTCGATCCCCGCGAGCCAGCGCGCGAACGGTCGCGTCGCGACGGTCGCGGTCAACTCGTTCGTGTTCAAGCAGCCGGTGTTCGTCGGCGATCTGCTGAGCTTCTACGCGACCATCACGCGCACCGGCAACACGTCGATCACGGTCGACGTCGAGGTGTTCGCGCAGCGCATGCGCCTGATGGGCGAGGTCGTGAAGGTCACCGAAGCGACGCTCACCTACGTCGCGACCGGCACCGACCGCAAGCCGCGACAACTGCCGCCGCTCTGACGGGCGAGCGCCGCGCGACGGCGCCCTCCGCCTGCCCGCGGCCACCTCAGTGCGTGGCCGTCAGCCCGAACTCCCGCATCGCGGGCAGGAAATCGTGGTTCAGCTTCGGCTTGCGCGACAGCTTCACCAGCACATAGCGCTGGAACGGCGCGAGCCGCTGCCACTGCGCGAGCTCGGGCGCCATCAGCCCGGCCAGCGCGCTCTGCTGCACGAGCGACTCCGGCACGATGTCGGTAGCGCGCCAGGTCGGCCGCTCGTCCGGCTGGAACCACGATGGTTCCAGATCGGCGTGCGTGCGCAGCATTTCGAACAGCGCGTGATCGAAGTTGGGCTCGATCGCGGTGTCGTCGTCGGCCGGAAAGCGCGCGAGCAGCTTGCGGTCCTCGAGCGGCAGCAACTGCCACTGCTCCAGTGATATCCGCAGACCGAAACGGTCGAGATTGAAACGCACGATCATCGGGATGTACGTGAAGTTTTCCGATGAATCGTGTTCGAAGGTGAATAGCAGTGGAGCGTCGCTGAGTCCCATGATCGTTACCTGACGTGGCGGATGCCGGCGCGGCCGGCTTGCCTGAGGTATTTTAGAACCTCTGCGCGCGGGCGGCGGATACGATTGCCGCCGGCCTCGCGCCGAATCAACGGGAGTGCTCGTGAATCCGACCGAATCCGGTGACATGCGCGACGAACCGCGCGGCGCGATCGAACTGTCCGTGCGCCGCACGCGCGGCGGCGCCGTCGAAACCGCGCACGACTACGTGGGCCAGGAATGGCCCGTCGCGCTCGTCTTCAACGGCATCTCGCACGCGGTGATGATGTGTACGCCGTGCGACCTCGAAGCGTTCGCGGTCGGTTTCGCGATCTCGGAAGGGATCGTCGCGCGCGGCAGCGACATCAAGGACATCGAGGTGATCCTGCACGCCGACGCGCCGCTGCCGCATGCGGAAGTCCACCTGGAGGTCGTCCAGCAGGCGTTCGCCGCGCTGAAGGACCGGCGCCGCGCGCTCGCGGGGCGCACCGGCTGCGGCGTCTGCGGGATCGAAAGCATCGACCTGCTCGACCTCGCGCCCGAACGCGTGCCCGATACGGGCTTTCTTGCGCGCCTCGCGCCCGACGCGCTGACGCGCGCCGCTCAGGCGCTGCCGGCCCACCAGGCGCTCACGCGGCTCACGGGCGGCCTGCATGCGGCCGCGTGGTGCGACGCAACAGGCGCGATCCGGATGGCGTTCGAGGATGTCGGCCGCCACAACGCGCTCGACAAGCTGATCGGCTCGCTCGTGCTGTCGCGCGCCGACGCGACCGACGGCTTCGTGTTCCTGTCGAGCCGCGCGAGCTACGAGCTCGTCCGCAAGGCCGCACGGGTCGGCATCCCGCTGGTGGCGACGATCTCCGCGCCGTCGTCACTCGCGATCGAGATCGCAAAAGCGGCCGGCTTGCGGCTCGTCAGCTTCTGCCGCGAAACCGGCCACGTCGATTACGGCACAGCCTGATCGTGATCGCGGGAGCACGCCGGCAGTCCACCGCCGGCGTGCCCTGCTCCGTCAGTCGAACTGACGGAAATCCGGCTTGCGCTTCTCGAAAAACGCGGTCATCGCCTCGCGTGCTTCCGGCGCGCGCAGCATCGCGGCGAAGTGGCCCGCTTCCTCGGCCATCCGCGCCTGCGTCGCCACGCCGCCCGTGTCCTTCAGCAGCGCCTTCGTCACCCGCAGCGATGCCGCCGGCAGCGCCGCGAGCTTCGCCGCCTGCTTCGCCGCGAACGCGTCGAGCTCGGCCGCCGGCAGCACACGGTTGACGATGCCGATCCGGTGCGCTTCCAGCGCGTCGAACGCCTCGCCGAGCAGCAGCTTCTCGGCTGCGACCTGATGGCCGGCCAGACGCGGCAGCAGCACGCTCGACGCGGCTTCCGGGCACAGCCCGAGCTGCGTGAACGGCAGCGAGAACGTCGCGGTATCGGCCGCGTAGACCAGATCGCAGTGCAGCAGCATCGTTACGCCGACACCGATCGCCAGGCCCGGCACCGCGGCCACGATCGGCTTGCTCGCGCTGCTGATCCGCGCGAGAAACTGGAACACCGGAGCGGTGTCGTCCTTCGGCGGCGACTTCAGGAAATCCTCGAGATCGTTCCCCGCGGTGAAGTTGCCGTCGCCACCGCGCAGCAGGATCACGCGAACCGCCTTGTCTTCCTGCGCTTCGGCGAGTGCGTCGGCCATCGTCTGGTACATCGCCGCCGTCAGCGCATTCTTCTTCGCCGGGCGCGCGATCGTGATCGTCATCACGCCATCGGCGCGTTCCACTTGAATTTCGGCCACAACCGTCTCCTTTTACTTTCCTCTATCGGAATGAAAAAACGGTGCGCGAGCTCGTGGCCCGCGCACCGTCGTCGTTCTTGTCGCGCTCCGCTTACAGGCGTTCGATGATGCCCGCGGCGCCCATGCCGGTGCCGACGCACATCGTGACCATCCCGTACTTCAGGTTACGGCGACGCAGGCCATGCACGACGGTCGCCGCGCGGATCGCGCCGGTCGCGCCGAGCGGGTGGCCGAGTGCGATCGCGCCGCCCATCGGGTTGACCTTCGACGGGTCGAGGCCGAGATCGCGCATCACCGCCAGCGATTGCGCGGCGAACGCTTCGTTCAGCTCGATCCAGTCGAGATCGTCCTGCTTCAGGCCGGCAGCCTTCAGCGCGGCCGGAATCGCTTCCTTCGGGCCGATGCCCATGATTTCCGGCGGCACGCCACGCACCGCGAAGCTCACGAAGCGCGCGAGCGGCGTCAGGTTGAATTCCTTGAGCACCTTCTCCGACACGACGAGCAGCGCGCCCGCGCCGTCCGACGTCTGCGAGCTGTTGCCGGCCGTGACCGAACCCTTGTTCGCGAACACCGTGCGCAGCTTCGCGAGGCCTTCGATCGACGTATCCGCACGCGGACCTTCGTCGAGCGCGATCTCGCGCGTCTTCACGTCGACTTCACCGGTCGCGAGGTTCGGGAAACGCTCGGTGATCGTGTATGCGGCGATCTCGTCGTTGAACTCGCCGGCCTGCTGTGCGGCAAGCGCCTTGCGGTGCGACTCGACCGAGAACGCGTCCTGGTCTTCGCGGCTCACCTTCCACTGCTCCGCGACGCGCTCGGCCGTCAGGCCCATCCCGTACGCGATGCCGAAATCTTCATTGCGATCGAAGATGTGCGGCGACATCGACGGCTTGTTGCCCATCATCGGCACCATGCTCATCGATTCGCAGCCACCCGCGAAGATCGCGTCCGATTCGCCGACGCGAATACGGTCGGCCGCCATGGCCAGTGCGGTGATGCCCGACGCGCAGAAACGGTTGACCGTCACGCCGCCGACCGTCTGCGGCAGGCCCGCGAGCAGCGCGCCCATCCGCGCGACGTTCAGGCCCTGCTCGGCTTCCGGAATCGCGCAGCCGATGATCGCGTCTTCGATCAGCTTCGTGTCGAAGCCCGGCACCTGTGCCACCGCCGACTTGAGCGCGTGGACCAGCAGCTCGTCCGGGCGCGTGTTCTTGAAGACACCGCGCGGGGCCTTGCCGATCGGCGTGCGGCTGGCGGCGACGATGTATGCGTCTTGCAATTGTTTGCTCATTTGAGACTCCTTGCCTTATCCGCTCGCTCAGTTACGCACCGGCTTGCCGGTCTGCAACATGCCCATGATCCGTTCCTGCGTCTTCTGCGTGCCGAGCAGCTCGACGAACGCACGACGCTCCAGCGCGAGCAGCCACTGCTCGTCGACCAGGCTGCCGGCCTCGACGTCGCCGCCGCACACGGCTTCGGCGATGCGGCTCGCGATCAGGTAGTCGTGATCGCTGATGAAGCGGCCGTCACGCATGTTGACGAGCGATGCCTTGATCGTCGCGATCGCCGAACGGCCTGCGACCGGCACGTCCTTCGCGCGCAGCGGTGCGCGGTAGCCGGTTGCGGCCAGCGCGCGCGCTTCCTTCTTCGCGGTGTCGAGCAGTTCGAACACGTTGAAGATGATCGTGTCGGACGGCTTCACGTAGCCCATCGCACGGGCATCGTGCGCGGACGCCGAGACCTTCGCCATCGCCGCGTTCTCGAACGACTTCGTGACGAACTTCAGGATGTCGGTGGTCGCGTTCGCGGCAGTAGCGGCATCCGCCGCGCGCAGCGCCGCTTCCTTCAGGCCGCCGCCCGCCGGCACGAGGCCGACGCCCACTTCGACGAGACCGATGTAGCTCTCGACGTGCACGACACGCTTCGCGCTGTGCAGCATCAGCTCGCACCCGCCGCCGAGCGCGATGCCCGACACGGCTGCGACGACCGGCACGTTCGCGTACTTCACGCGCAGCATGCCTTCCTGGAACTTCTTCACGAACGGCTCGATGCCCTTCGCGCCGCCCATCATGAACGCGGGCATCGCCTCTTCGAGGTTCGCGCCGGCCGAGAACGGGCCGCCCGGCGTGCCGAGCTTCAGCGACGTCGGCTGCCAGATCACCACGCCCTTGTAGTCCTTCTCCGCGAGTTCGATTGCCTGCACGAGGCCGTCGATCACGCTCGGTCCGATCGTGTTCATCTTCGACTTGAACGACACGATCACGACGTCGTCTTCACCCGCACGGTCGTCGACCCATGCACGCACGGCGTCGGTTTCGAACAGCGTCTTGCCGTACGTCTTCGGATCGGCACCGGCTTCGCCGAGCAGCGGCGCACGGAATACCTGCTTGTCGTAGACCGCGAGGTCCGAACGCGGCACGAAGCGCTTCGCAGCCGGCGCCCACGAGCCTTCGGCCGTGTGCACGCCGCCCTTCTCGGCGACCGCGCCTTCGAGCACCCACGACGGCAGCGGCACGTTTGCCAGTGCCTTGCCGGCCGCGATGTCTTCCTGCACCCACTCGGCGACCTGCTTCCAGCCGGCAGCCTGCCAGCCTTCGAACGGGCCTTCGTTCCAGCCGAAGCCCCAGCGGATCGCGAGATCGACGTCGCGCGCGTTGTCGGCGATCGATTCGAGATGCACGCCGATATAGTGGAACACGTCGCGGAAGATCGACCACAGGAACTGCGCGTGCGGATGGTCCGTTTCACGCAGCAGCTTCAGGCGTTCCGCCGGCGGGCGCTTCAGGATGCGGCCGACGGTTTCGTCCGCCTTCGCGCCCGAATCCACGTAGGTGCCCGTCTTCGCGTCGAGCACCTTGATCGCCTTGCCTTCCTTCTTGTAGAAACCGCCGCCCGTCTTCTGGCCGAGCGCGCCCTGCTTCACCAGCTCGGCGAGCACGGCAGGCGTCTGGTAGACCGGGAAGAACGGATCGTCGGCGAGGTTGTCCTGCATCGTCTTGATCACGTGCGCCATCGTGTCGAGGCCGACCACGTCCGCGGTGCGGAACGTTGCCGACTTCGCGCGGCCGAGGCGGCTGCCCGTCAGGTCGTCGACTTCGTCGAAGCGCAGGCCGAACTTCGCGGCCTCGGTAATCACCGCGAGGATCGAGAAGATGCCGACGCGGTTCGCAATGAAGTTAGGCGTGTCCTTTGCGCGCACGACGCCCTTGCCGACGATGCTCGTCAGGAAGGTTTCGAGCTGGTCGAGGATCTCCGGACGCGTATGCGCGGTCGGGATCAGTTCGACGAGGTGCATGTAGCGCGGCGGGTTGAAGAAGTGCACGCCGCAGAAGCGCGACTTCAGCTCGTCCGAGAAACCTTCGGACAGCTTCGTGATCGACAGGCCCGACGTGTTGGTCGCGAAGATCGCGTTCGGTGCGATGTGCGGTGCGACCTTCTTGTACAGGTCGTGCTTCCAGTCCATCCGCTCGGCGATCGCTTCGATCACGACGTCGCACTCGGCGAGTTTCGCGATGTCGTCTTCGTAGTTCGCTGCTTCGAGGTACTTGGCGTCGTCCTTCACGCCGAACGGCGCGGGCGACAGCTTCTTCAGGTTCTCGATCGCCTTCAGCGCGATCGCGTTTTTCGGGCCTTCCTTGGCCGGCAGGTCGAACAGCAGCACCGGCACGCGCGCGTTGATGAGGTGCGCGGCGATCTGCGCGCCCATCACGCCGGCGCCCAGCACGGCGACCTTGCGAATCAGGAAATTGCTCACGGGATGTCTCCGGATAGTGTCGTGCAGCGCGGGAGGTGTGGGCTGCACGGAGAAGTGAGTACCAGGAACCGTTGCGTTCGGGCGGCGCGCATCGCGCCCCGCCCGGACTCGCATCAGAACAGCGATTCGTCGACTTCCATCATCGTCTTCGAACCGGCGCGTGCGGCGCGGATCGTCGACGCCGTCTCGGGCAGCAGGCGCGCGAAGTAGAAGCGTGCCGTCGCGAGCTTCGACTTGTAGAACGGATCGCCCGACGCTTCCTTGTCGAGTGCGAGGCGTGCCATGCGCGCCCAGAAGTACGAGAACACCAGGTGACCGACGGTACGCAGGTACGGCACGGCGGCAGCGCCGACTTCGTCCGGGTTCTGCATCGCCTTCATGCCGATTTCCATCGTCAGCTTCTGCACCTTGTCGCCGATGTCGGCGAGCGGGTTGATGAACTCGGCCATTTCCGGCTTCACGCCTTCGGCTTCCGCGAATTCCGTGACGAGCTTGCCGAACTTCTTCAGCTTCGCGCCCATGTCGCCGAGCACCTTGCGGCCCAGCAGGTCGAGCGACTGGATCGAGTTCGTGCCTTCGTAGATCATGTTGATCCGCGCGTCGCGCACGTACTGCTCCATGCCCCACTCGGAGATGAAGCCGTGGCCGCCGTAGATCTGCATCGCGTGGTTGGTCGACTCGAACGCGTTGTCGGTCAGGAACGCCTTGATGATCGGCGTGAGCAGCGCGACGAGGTCGGCCGCTTCCTTGCGCACGGCTTCGTCACCGTGCGACAGTTCCTTGTCGATCTGCAGCGCGGACCAGTACGTGAATGCGCGCGCGCCTTCGGCGTAGGCCTTCTGCGTGAGCAGCATGCGGCGCACGTCCGGGTGCACGATGATCGGGTCGGCCGGCTTGTCCGGTGCCTTCGGGCCCGTCAGCGAGCGCATCTGCAGGCGCTCCTTCGCATACGTGAGCGAGTTCTGGTACGCGACTTCCGTGAGGCCGAGGCCCTGCATGCCGACGCCGAGGCGCGCGGCGTTCATCATCACGAACATCGCGTTCAAGCCCTTGTTCGGCTCGCCGACCATCCAGCCCGTCGCGCCGTCGAGGTTCATCACGCACGTCGAGTTGCCGTGGATGCCCATCTTGTGTTCGATCGAGCCGCACTTGATGCCGTTGCGCTCGCCCGGCTCGCCCGCTGCGTCGGGGATGAACTTCGGCACGATGAACAGCGAGATCCCCTTGGTACCCTGCGGCGCTTCCGGCAGGCGCGCGAGCACGAGGTGGACGATGTTCTTCGACATGTCGTGCTCGCCGCTCGAGATGAAGATCTTCGTGCCGCTGATCGAGTACGAGCCGTCGCCGTTGGGTTCGGCCTTGGTGCGCAGGATGCCGAGGTCGGTGCCGCAGTGCGGCTCGGTCAGGCACATCGTGCCCGTCCATTCGCCCGTCACGAGCTTCGGCAGGTAGCGTTGCTGCAGTTCCGGCGCACCGTGTGCGTGCAGGCACTCGTAAGCGCCGTGCGACAGGCCCGGATACATCGTCCAGGCCTGGTTCGCCGAGTTCAGCATTTCGTAGAGCGCGTTGTTCACGAACGCGGGCAGGCCCTGGCCGCCGTAGTCCGGATCGCAGCCGAGTGCCGGCCAGCCGGCCTCGACGTACTGCTGGTAGGCTTCCTTGAAGCCGGTCGGGGTCTTCACGACGCCGTCGCCTTCATACGTGCAGCCTTCGCGATCGCCGACCTGGTTCAGCGGGAACAGTACCTCGGAGCAGAACTTGCCCGCTTCCTCGAGGACCTGGTTGATCGTGTCGGCGTCGAGGTCCGCATGCTTGGGCATTTGCTTGACTTCGGCTTCGACGTTCAGAAGCTCGTGCAACACGAATTGCATGTCGCGCAGCGGCGCGGCGTACTGTCCCATGACTCTCTCCAAAGGTGGGCAAAACGGCTCGAGCTCCTGGCGGGCGGGTCACGCGCCGCTAACGGCTCTCGCTCTGATACGAAACAATCGTCTTTTCCAGCGCGGCCCACGTCAGGCGCACGGCGTCCGGCGAATGCAGGAAGCGTGCGTCGTGATGCAGGCCGAGCGTGAAGCTGTACAACTCGAAGAGCATCAGGTCCGGATCCGTATCCGCACGCAGATGGCCTTCTTCCTTCGCCTGCGAAATGGCACGCAGCATCGCGGCGCGCCAGGCCGTCACGCTTGCGATCAACTGCTCGCGCACGGGGCTGTCAGGCCGGTCGTCGTACTCGACGGCACCGCTGATGTAGATGCATCCGGTCGTCACCTCCTGGATGCGCTTCTCCGTCCAGCGGGCCAGCATCGCCCGAAGGCGCGGCAAGCCTCGCGGCTCGCGCAGGCTCGGAAAGAACACCTCGTTTTCGAAACGATGGTGATACTCGCGGACGACCTCGACCTGCAGATCCTCACGCGATCCGAAGTGCGCGAACACACCGCTCTTGCTCATCTGCATGCGCTCGGCCAGCAGGCCGATCGTCAGCCCCTCCAGCCCATCACGGCTGGCGAGGTCCAAAGCAGCTTCAAGTATCGCGGCACGCGTCTGTTCGCCTTTTCGCATAGCTATTTCTGTAACCGTTCGGGGGTTCGAATAAAATCGAACGGCCGTACTATTATTGAGTGCGGCCGCTCGCGAAACAAGGAAATTATTAGAAACCGGTGTCTAACCGAGCCGCTATTTTGCGCGATTCCGGCGGGACCGGAGCGGCTTTTCCGCACGAACGTGCGGACAGATTTTTTGAAGCGAACGCTTAGTCTTCGTCAGTCGTAACCACCGACCGTCAGCGCCTTCATCACGAGGCGATATGCCGTATAGGCGAGCCAGTTCAGCATGCGCTCGATGCGCGGGCGCGCGGCGAATCGAGCAGGGTCGATTTCCCGACCGTCGGCGAATGCGGCCGCGATCGCGTCGCGCAGTTCGTTCGTGACAGCATCGTAGCGCACCAGCACGACATTCGCCTCATTGTTCAACATCAGGCTCAGCGCGTCCAGATTCGACGAGCCGACCGTCGCCCAGTTGTCGTCGATCACGGCCACCTTGCCGTGCAGCATCGTCTTGTCGTATTCGGCCACGCGCACGCCCGCGCGCAGCAGCGCGTGATAGAGGAACGGCACGGCCGTATCGAGCGCCGCGAATTCCTTGCGGCCGATCAGGATCCGCACGTCGACGCCGCGTCGCGCAGCGCCCGTCAGCGCCCGGCGCAGCTTGCGGCCCGGCATGAAGTACGGATTGGCGAGCAGGATCCGCTGGCGCGCCTGGCCGATCGCCGCGAGATACGCCTTCTCGATCGCGCGGCGGTTCACGACATTGTCGCGCGCGACGAACGCGACGCTCGGCTCCGTCACGACCCGCAGTGCGCCGGCCTTGATCCACCGGTGGCTGCGCATCCAGCGCCGGAACATGTCGGGGAATGCTTCGCCGCCATGCAGCCCGGCCGCGTATTGCGCATACGGTTTGTGGCCGAACATGATCCGGTGCCACTGCAGTTCGAACGCGGCGCGCACGTCGGACACCGCGGGCCCCCCCATCTCGACCGCGAAATCCCAGCGCGGAAACGGCAGCGTCGCGCCGCCCTGTGCATAGTCGTCGATGATGTTGATGCCGCCGCAGAACGCGACGGCATGATCGATCACCGCGAGCTTGCGATGCGTGCGCGAAAAGCCGAAGCGGCCGAACAGGAAACGGTTGTAGATGCAGTGCTCGACGCCGGCCGCCACCCATGTGTCGAACAACGGCAGGCGTGCGGTGCCGATGCCGTCGGTGATCACGCGCACGCGCACGCCGCGCTGCGCCGCGCGGATCAGCGCGTCCGACACCGGCCGGCCGGCGGCGTCGTCGCAGAAGATGTAGGTTTCGAGCATCACCTGCTCGCGGGCGGCATCGATCCGCTCGATCAATGCCCGGAAGAATGCGCCGCCGCCTTCGCACAGCCGCACGGTATTGCCCGACGTGAAGGCAAGCCGCGACGCGGAACCGCGTTCCTGCAGGAACATTTGCCGCAATTGCGCGAAGCGCTTGCGGGCTTCCGCCGTCATGCGGACGAACCGTGCGGCACGCGCGAGAGTGCCACGCGTGCGGGCAGTTGCAGGATCGCTTCGGCGTTCGACGGCGAGAAGCAGCGCGCGGCCGCCTCGCGGAACGGCAGCCACGCATGGTCGACATGCTCGCGCGGCGACAGCGTCACGTCGACGCGATGCGGCACGCACAGGCCGAACCAGTGCTCGGTATTGCGCGTGACGCCCGGTGCATAGCGGTGCAGGTATTGCGGATAGATCGTGTATTCGATCTTGTGGCGCCAGTCGACGAGCGCGCCGGCCGGCACGTCCGGCGTGCCGGTCACGATGCCGGTTTCCTCGGCCACTTCGCGCGCGGCGGTGACCGCGAGCGGTTCGTCGAGCGCGTCTTTCGAGCCGGTCACCGATTGCCAGAAATCGGGCTGGTCGGCACGCTTGATCACGAGCACATCGAGGTCGGGCGTGTAGATCACGACAAGAACGGATTCGGGGATTTTCGGCGGCTTCGTCATCGTTGTTTCATGCAGCACGGGGCCGCGCGCCGGGCATGTGCTCCAAACGGGCGGCAAGTGCTGCGACTGTACCGCAAAAAACGAAAAAGGCGCATCGCTGCGCCTTTTTCATGTGCGCCGTGTGCGCGCGAACGCACACACGACCGGATACGAAGCGCGTTACGCCTTCGGTTGCTCCGGCTGACGCAGACGGATGTGCAGTTCGCGCAGCTGACGCTCGTCGACCGGGCTCGGCGCTTGCGTGAGCAGATCCTGCGCACGTTGCGTCTTCGGGAATGCGATCACGTCGCGGATCGAATCGGCGCCGGCCATCATCGTGACGATGCGGTCGAGGCCGAATGCGATACCGCCGTGCGGCGGCGCGCCGTACTGCAGCGCGTCCAGCAGGAAGCCGAACTTCAGTTGCGCTTCTTCCGCACCGATCTTCAGCGCGCGGAACACCTTGCTCTGCACTTCCTCGCGGTGGATACGCACCGAGCCGCCGCCGATTTCCCAGCCGTTCAGCACCATGTCGTACGCCTTCGCGAGGCAACGGCCCGGGTCGGTCTCGAGGTACTCGAGGTGCTCGTCCTTCGGGCTCGTGAACGGGTGGTGCGCAGCAACGTAGCGCGCATCTTCGTCGTCGTATTCGAACATCGGGAAGTCGACGACCCACAGCGGCTTCCAGCCGGCATGAACGAGGCCGTTCGCCTTGCCGAATTCCGAATGGCCGATCTTCAGGCGCAGTGCGCCGAGGCTGTCGTTGACGACCTTCGCGCGGTCGGCCGCGAAAAAGATGATGTCGCCGTCTTCAGCGCCGGTGCGCTCGAGGATCGCCGCGATCGATGCGTCGTGCAGGTTCTTGACGATCGGGCTCTGCAGGCCGTCACGGCCCTTCGCCTTCTCGTTGACCTTGATCCATGCAAGGCCCTTCGCGCCGTAGATGCGCACGAATTCCGTGTAGCCGTCGATGTCGCCGCGCGACAGCTCGCTGCCCTTCGGCACGCGCAGTGCCGCGACACGGCCGTCCTTCGCGTTGGCCGGCGTGCTGAACACCTTGAAGTCGACGTCCTTCATCGCGTCGGTCAGCTCGGTGAATTCGAGCTGCACGCGCAGGTCCGGCTTGTCCGAACCGAAACGCGCCATCGCTTCCGAGTACGGCATCACCGGGAAGGTCGCGTCGAGTTCGACGTCGATCGTCGTCTTGAAGATGTGACGGATCATGTCTTCGAACAGGTCACGGATTTCCTGCTCGCCGAGGAACGACGTTTCGCAGTCGATCTGCGTGAATTCCGGCTGACGGTCGGCACGAAGGTCTTCGTCGCGGAAGCACTTGGTGATCTGGTAGTAACGGTCGAAGTTCGCGACCATCAGCAACTGCTTGAACAGCTGCGGCGACTGCGGCAGCGCGAAGAACTGGCCCGCGTTCGTGCGCGACGGCACGAGGTAGTCGCGCGCGCCTTCCGGCGTGCTCTTCGTCAGCATCGGCGTTTCGATGTCGATGAAGCCCTGCTCGTCGAGGTACTTGCGCGCTTCGATCGCGACGCGGTAGCGCAGGCGCAGGTTGTGCTGCATCTGCGGACGGCGCAGGTCGAGCACGCGGTGCGTGAGGCGCGTCGTTTCCGACAGGTTGTCGTCGTCGAGCTGGAACGGCGGCGTGACCGACGCGTTCAGCACGATCAGTTCGTGGCACAGCACTTCGATCTTGCCACTCTTCAGGCCGGCGTTGACCGTGCCTTCCGGACGGTTGCGCACGAGGCCCTTGATCTGCACGCAGAACTCGTTGCGCACGCCTTCGGCGGTCGCGAACATTTCCGCGCGATCCGGGTCGCACACCACCTGCACGAGGCCTTCACGATCGCGCAGGTCGATGAAGATCACACCGCCGTGATCGCGGCGGCGCTGCACCCAGCCGCACAGCGACACGGTTTGGCCCAGCAGGTGTTCGGTCACGAGACCGCAGTATTCAGTACGCATCGACATGATGTTTGCTTTCGTTCGGTTTGATCAACGGGCGCCGCAACGCGCGGCCCGGGCGATGATTCTTTACTTACAGCGGCGGCTCGACGGGGCGGCGTGCGGGCGCCGGAGCCGGCGCCGGGGGCGCCACCACGCCCATCGAGACGATGTACTTGAGCGCGGCATCGACCGACATGTCGAGTTCGATGACTTCGCTCTTCGGCAGCATCAGGAAGAAGCCCGACGTCGGGTTCGGCGTCGTCGGGATATAGACGCTCACGTATTCTTCCGTCAGATGATTGAGCACGTCGCCGCCCGGCGTGCCGGTCAGAAACGCGATCGTATACGAGCCGCGACGCGGGTATTCGATCAGCAGCGCCTTGCGGAACGCGTTGCCGCTGCTCGACAGCAGCGTGTCCGACACCTGCTTGACGCTCGTGTAGATCGGCCCGACGACCGGGATGTGGCGCACCACGGCGTTCCACCACGTGACGAGCTTCTGGCCGATGAAGTTCTGCGTGGCCAGCCCGACGACGAAGATGAACGCGAGCGTCAGCACCGCGCCGATCCCCGGCAGATGGAAGCCGAGCATCCGCTCGGGCTGCCACGATTCCGGCAGCAGGAGCAATGTCTGGTCCATCGTGCCGATGATGAGACCGAGCACCCACAGCGTGATCGCGAGCGGGACGAGAACCAGCAGGCCGGTCAGAAACACCGATTTCAGGGTCGTCTTTTTCATCATCTGCCGTCAATGAACCGCGCCGGCGGCGCGGGTTGGTCGCAGCCCGG
>NZ_JAAGPG010000992.1:0-1649 GCF_017104665.1 Burkholderia sp. Se-20378
TCCGTTGTCATCGAACACCTCCTGGTCGAAGCGGCACCCGGGCGGGCCACGCGGCATGAACGGGCGCCGGTCAGCGCCGGCGCGGCAGCGACACGTCCTCGAGCGTATTGGCCAGCTCGTCGCGCTCGGGGCCGCCCGCGCGCGTCGCGATGTCGCCGAGCGACACGATGCCGACCAGCCGCCGGTTGCGGTCGAGCACGGGCAACCGATGCAACTGCACGTCGGCCATCCGCTGCTGGACGTCGCCGACCCCATCGTCCTCAACGCACCACTGCACGGGCCTGGACGCGACCGCCTGCACGGGCGTATCGGACGAATGGCCGTGCGACAGTCCGCGCACCGCGAGGTCGCGGTCGGTCACGATCGCGACGAGTTCGGGGCCGTCGCAAACGGGCAGCACGCCGATATCGAAGCGCCGCATCAGTTCGGCCGCGTGGCGAATCGTGTCGGTCGGCGCGACGCACACCACGTCGCGCGACATGATCTCGATGACGCGATACATGAACGCCTCCTTCGTGAGCAAGACGATTCGGGAGCAGATGGCGTGCCGCGCGCGGGCTGCACACGCCGGGCCAGCGCAAGCCCGTCATTGGCGTGAACAGGCTCCCGGCGGCCAGGCGACGGAGAAATTTGCCAGCCCGCTTGTACATCTTCCACGGCGGCAGCCGCGAACGGGCGGGGCAGGACGTCAGTGGCCGATGCCCGTCATCGCGACGATCGCGAGCACCACCGCGCTTTCGATCGCCGCCAGCGCTGCGACGCCGGCGGCGCCGCTGATTTCATGCCATCTGCGTTCAAGGCGTTTCATCAGATCAACTCCGAATGGCTCCGGCACGCCGCTGCGCCGCCGCGCAGCGCGGGCCGGTTGCCGCCGTCAGCCGTGATCGGGGGGCGGGGAAGGGACGTGCGGCGCGCGGCGTTCGTGCTCGCTGGACGGCTTGGCAGGATCGATACGGGTCGCGCCGCCAACGGCGGGCGGGTCGCTGGCCGGAAACGTCTCCTCGAGTCCCTCGTCGATGCGTTCCTCCGTCTTGTCTTCGGACGGCGGGCGCGACGTGGCGAGCCAGAGCAGTCCGGCAGCCGGTGACACGGCGTGGTGGCGGCCGGGGGCGTGAACGGTCATGGTCGAACCTCCTTGGTCATGGATACGGGCGCAAGCGCCATGCCTGCGCGGGGCCGACGGCACGACGCTTGCACGTCGGCGAAACCGCACGGGGCGCGGCGCAGCCACGCGCGTCGTCGGCGTGGACGAGAGGACATCGTGATGAAGGCATCCAGGAAAAGGATACGTTACGACGCGAACGTATGCGGCGGCGATTTATCCCACGTGCGCGAGCGTTTCGACACGTGGAAGCGTGAGTCGCGGATCTATCGGCCCGAGCGGCGCATGTTCGACGGCAAGGACGAGCTACGCGAACTGAACGACACCGTCTACGACGGCCCCGAGCGCGCGCAGCGGGTGCTCGTCGCGGAATGCACGCCGTCCGACCGGTTCGCGCTCGCGGTGCGGCTGACCGCGGAGGGCCGCACGATGTGGCTGGTGATGGCGGCGTACGACGATTGAGCGCATGGCCGCGTCCGACCGGCGCGGGCGCCCGGGCGGCGTAGACGCGGGCACGCCGCTTGCGCGCGAGGACGGCGCCATCGAG
>NZ_JAAGPG010000993.1:0-1656 GCF_017104665.1 Burkholderia sp. Se-20378
TTGCCGATGCCTGCGACCACGAGATCGTGCGCTCGTCGCCGCCGAGCGCGACCTTCGTCGCCCCGGCCACCGGCGTGCTCTCGTAGGTGCGCGAGAAGCGCTCGACCGCGAGCAGGCCGAGCGCGTTCGACGTCGTGGTCTGCCATGCGCCCTGGCGCTGCAGGGCGAGCAGGCCGGCCGTCACGCGCGGCATCTCGTCCTTCCATGCCGGGTCGCCCGCGAATTCCAGCGCGAGCCGTGCCGCGTTGGTCTCGTTGCTGGTCATCAGCCACCACAGGTCGTCGTCGCGCGCGGTCGAGAACACGAGCTGCGTGCCCTGGTACGTGAGGCGCGCCCGCAGGATCTGTTCGACCTGCGCGCGTTTCTCGTCGCGTTGCGGGATGTCCTTCACGCGCGTCAGGATCGCGTGATAGTCGATCACCGCCGACGTCGGCCACTGGTTCGGCGCGATCTCGATCGAGCCGAGCATGCGGCCCTGTGCGGCGCCGTAGCGCGACAGCGCTTCGATGGCGGCGAGCTTGCGCAGGTCGCGATCCTGGCGCGGCGCCCACGTGTTGCGCTCGAGGCGGCCGTCGACGAAGCGCGCGAGCCCGGCCTCGAGCTGCGTGCGCAGGTCTTCCGGCAGCGCGTAGCGCGGGTCGAGACGGCTTGCCTCGTCGGACACCACGAGCAGGTACGACGACAGCGTCGCGCTACCGGCATGCGAATCGTCGGACGACGGCGGGAAGTAGCTTGCGAGCCCGTCGCTGTCGAGATAGACGGGCATCCGTGCGATCAGCGCCTGCCATTGCGCGGGGTCACGCAGGCCGATCGCGCGCGAGGTCTGCTGTTCGAGGCAGCGGTACGGATAGCGCTCGAACCAGCGCTTCACGCCGGGCAGCCCGTCGGCCAGCTTCGACTGCAGCGACACGGCGATGCCGCCGCGCGGCAGGCCTTGCGCGTTGTTCGCGGCGCCGGCCGGGGAGGCCACCGGCACCGTCAGCGTGCCGTCGACTTGCGCGAGCGTCGCCTGCTGTACCGTGACCGGCAGCGCGGGCACGACCTTCTGCGCGACCGCCAGCGCGTCGGACGCGCGCTTGCCGCCTTGCTCGGCTGCTTCGATGCGCCAGTTCAGCGCACCGGCCGCGTCGAGCGCCTGCTCGGGCACGGTGATCGTCCACGCGACTTCGGTGGCCGTATTGGCCGCGAGCGATACGGTCTGCGGCGCGACCTCGACGCCCGTCACGCGCGGCGTCACGACGACCTGCATCGCGCGGTCGGTCGTGTTGCGCAGCGTGACCTGCGCGCGGAACGCGTCGCCTTCGCGCACGAGCGGCGGCAGGCCGGAGATCAGCTGCAGATCCTGCGTGCTGCGGATCGACGTGCTGCCGGTGCCGAAGCGGTCGGCACCGACCGCCGCGATCGCGACGATGCGGAAGCGCGTGAGCGCGTCGTTCAGCGGCACTTCGACGGTCGCGCTGCCGTTGGCATCCAGCGTCACGCGCGGATTCCACAGCAGCAGCGTGTCGAACCGCTCGCGCGTCGGCCCGCTGCCGCACCCGCCGCCGGCCGGCACGGCCGTGCGGCCGAAGTGGCGGCGGCCCGCGATTTCCATCTGCGCCGTGGGGGTCCCGACGCCGTCCGCGCGTCGCCGCACACCCGCGTCGCGCAGGTCCC
>NZ_JAAGPG010000994.1:0-1616 GCF_017104665.1 Burkholderia sp. Se-20378
TATGCGTTTTACCGGGGGCCGGAACCGGCGCCGAAGCGCCATCCATGCGGCATGGCGCCGGCCGCCCGCGAAGCATGAGACCGGAGACAACCTCGATGACCGAATCGACTCACGCCGTCACGAACCAGTTCGACGAACTGGTCGACTATAACCTCTTCGCGACGGACATCGCGCTGCGCGACGCGCTCACCCGCGCGGGCGCCGACTGGGCCGTGCCGCAGCTCGACACCTACGGCGCGCGGCTCGGCAGCGCCGACACCGCGCGGCTCGCCGACGAAGCGAACCACCACACGCCGGAACTGCACACCTTCGACCGGCGCGGCCGGCGCATCGACCGCGTCGATTTCCACCCGGCCTGGCACACGCTGCTCGGCCAGTACCGCCACGAAGGCTTCGTGTCGCTCGCGTTCCGCGAGTCGCGCCGCGGCCGCTGGGCCGCGACCGCGGCCGGCTTCTACCTGCATGGCCAGATCGAGGCCGGCACGCTGTGCCCGGCGACGATGACGCAGGCCGCGATCCCCGTGCTGCAGAAGGAGCCCGCGCTGTGGGCACTGTTGCGCGACAAGCTCTACAGCAACGATTACGATCCGCGCGACGTGCCGGTCGCCGACAAGCGCTCGATCTGGTTCGGCATGGGCATGACCGAGAAACAGGGCGGCTCCGACGTGCGCGCGAATACGACGCTCGCGACCGCCGTCGGCGCGGGTGGCCGCGGCGGCGAATACCGGCTGCGCGGCCACAAGTGGTTTTTCTCCGCGCCGATGTGCGACGCGCACCTCGTCGTCGCGCGCACCGAGGCCGGCAGCCCGTCGTGCTTCTACGTGCCGCGCTGGCGGCCGGACGGCACGAAGAACGCGGTCGAGATCCAGCGACTGAAGGACAAGGTCGGCAACCGCAGCAACTCGAGCAGCGAGATCGAGCTGAACGACGCGTGGGGCATCATGCTCGGCGACGAGGGCCGCGGCATTCCGACCATCATCGAGATGGCCACCTACACGCGGCTGAACTGCGTGCTCGGCAGCGCGGCGATGCTGCGCCAGGGCGTCGTGCAGGCGATCGCGTACACGCGCCAGCGCCATGCGTTCGGCCGCGCGCTCGCCGAGCAGCCGCTGATGCGCACCGTGCTCGCCGATCTCGCGCTCGAAAGCGAAGCGGCGCTTTCGCTCTCGATGCGTCTCGCCGACGCGTTCGAGCGCGATGACTCACCGCGCGAACGCGCGTGGAAGCGCATCGTCACGCCCGCCGCGAAATTCTGGGTGTGCAAGCGCGCGGTCGAGCTGACCGGCGAGGTGATGGAAGTGTTCGGCGGCAACGGCTATGTCGACGACGGCCCGATTGCGCGGCTGTTCCGCGAGGCGCCCGTCAACTCGATCTGGGAAGGCTCGGGCAACGTGATGTGCCTCGACGTGCTGCGCGCGATATCGCGCGAGCCCGACGCGGCTGAGGCGCTGTTCGCCGAACTCGCCGATCTCGCCGATCTCGGCGCGGGCGAACCGCGCATCCGCGCAGCGCTCGAGGCGCTGCGCGAGATCGGAACGGCACCCGTCTGCACTCCAGGCACGTGTCGGAAGAGCGTATGGCGGCTTCTGCTTGCAAAAAAAAAACAAACGCACCCA
>NZ_JAAGPG010000995.1:0-233 GCF_017104665.1 Burkholderia sp. Se-20378
TTGATGTTATTTCTAGATCATCATATAACCAGTCTCTTATTCTCACTTACTATTTAATGTTACTTTTGTCATACTCCTATGTCTATTCTGTCTTACATATCATCTTACAGACTGATGTTTTTGTCTATATAATATATCTGCTCACGTATACACTTATTCTTTTGGTCGCTATATTTGGTCTGCTTTTTTATATTTCTATCGTGTATACCGTTTTTTTTTTTTTTTTTTTTTTT
>NZ_JAAGPG010000996.1:0-1245 GCF_017104665.1 Burkholderia sp. Se-20378
TATGCCGCGATGCGATCCATTCCGTTCATCGGAATTTTTTAGAAATTCATCCCGTTCAGCAGAATTCGAAATTGACGCTCCGAAATATGGCTGGCTAGAGTCCGCGTCATCGGCACACCGGCCACGCGGTGTGCGAACCCGGAGCTTCCCATGTCGTTTCTCACGCTTACGGATCTAACGAAAACCTTCGGCGACCTCACCGCCGTCGCCGACGTCAACCTGTCGGTCGAACAAGGCGAATTCGTATCGCTGCTCGGGCCGTCGGGCTGCGGCAAGACCACCACGCTGCAGATGATCGCCGGCTTCGTCGACGTCACGCGCGGGCGCATCGCGCTCGACGGGCAGGACATCACGCACCTGAAGCCGAACCGGCGCGGGCTCGGCATCGTGTTCCAGAGCTATGCGCTGTTTCCGCACATGAGCGTCGCGGAAAACGTCGGCTTCGGCCTCGACATGCGCGGCGTCGACAAGGCCGAGCGCACGGAGCGCATCCGCGCCGCGCTCGCGCTCGTGCGGCTCGATGCCCTCGCGCACCGCTTTCCGCGCGAGCTGTCGGGCGGCCAGCGGCAACGCGTCGCGATCGCGCGTGCGGTCGTGATCGAACCGCCGGTGCTGCTGCTCGACGAACCGATGTCGAACCTCGACGCGAAGCTGCGCGAGGACATGCAGTTCGAGCTGCGCGCGATCCAGCGCAAGATCGGCACGACGACGATCATGGTCACGCACGATCAGTCGGAAGCGTTGTCGATCAGCGATCGCGTGGTCGTGATGGAAGCCGGCCGCATCACGCAGACCGATACGCCGTACCGTGCGTACGAGCGCCCGGAAAGCCGCTTCGTGTCGCAATTCATCGGCAAGGCGAACCTGCTGCCCGGCACGGTCGTCGCGCACGACGGCGACGCGATCCGCATCGACCTCGGGCACGGGCTCGCCGAAACCGGCCACACCGCGCACCTGCCGCCGCGCGAGCGCGACGTATGCGTCGGCGATGCGGTGTCGGTCTGCATCCGTCCGGAGAAGCTGCGGCTGTGCGCGCCCGATGCCGGCCGCTTCGCCGCGACCGTCACGAGCCGCTTCTTCCTCGGCAGCCAGTGGCTGTACCGCGTCGACAGCGCACTCGGCGAAGTGCTCGTGTGCTGCCAGAACGAGGGCGCGGAGCCGCTCGAGGAAGGCGCGCCGGTCGGCATCGACTGGCACAGCGATGCAGTGCGCGTGATGAGCGGGGTGGCTTGAATGGGACAGCCC
>NZ_JAAGPG010000998.1:0-1576 GCF_017104665.1 Burkholderia sp. Se-20378
GGGGGCGGTGCCGGGCGCCGTCTGGGGCGCCCGCCGGCCCGGGCGCCGCTGGGCTGCAACGCTAGGGGACCGCACCGCTCGGGCGGGGCGGGGACGGCCGCGGCGCGGCGGTCGCATACGAGGTAGCGGTGCGGCTCGAGGCGCGCGGCGCGGCGCCGCTTTACCTCGCCGTGTCCGCGCTGCCGCCGCCGCATCGCCAGCGCCTGTCGGATCTGCACCTGCAATCCGACGATGCGCTCGTGGGCGATGTCGCGCGGCTGTCCGGCGAGCACGCCGCGCTGCTCGCCGATCCGGAAATGCGCGCGATCTACCTGCCGATGATCCGCAGCGACTACCGCGCGATCGAGACATATCGCCGCGACCGGCCGCCGCGGATCGACACGCCGCTCGGCGTGATGCTGCCGCTCGCCGATTCCGAACTCGACAACGACGAAGCGCACGCGTGGCAGGACGTCGCGTCGCGCCCGATCCGCATCGAGACGTTCAGCGGCGACCACTTCTACCTGCGCCACCAATACCCGGCGGTGATCGCGCATCTGGTCGAACGGATCGACCAATCCCTTCGTTACGGAAAGGAGTACACATGAAGACACCGGACGCCTGCGCGGGGCTGCCCGACATTCGCGAAGCCATCGATCGCCTGGACGCCGACATCATCGTTGCCCTCGGCCAGCGCATGCAGTACGTGAAGGCTGCGTCGCGCTTCAAGCCCGACGAAGCGAGCATCGCCGCGCCGGAACGGGTGGCCGCGATGCTGCCCGACCGGCGCCGCTGGGCCGAACAGGCCGGCCTCGATGCCGACTATGTCGAGACGCTGTTCTCGGGCCTGATCGCGTGGTACATCACGCAGCAGACGCAGTATTGGCGGCAACAGCGGGGGCTCGCATGAACGCCGGCCTCCCGCTGCTGCACGACACCTTCGCCCGCGCGGCCCGCTGCGCCGCCGACACCGGCGCGCCGACGCTCGCGTCGGTGTCGGTACCGCTGCGGCCGCTCGACTTCTTCGACCTGATTGCCGCGTGGGACGACGGCGCCACGCCGTGGTTCTTCCATGAAGCGGGTGATGCGTCCGTCACGCTGTTCGGCTGGGATTGCGCGCTCGAACTGACCGCCACCGGCAACACGCGCTTCGCGCAAGTCGATGCCCGCTGGCGCACGCTCGTTCGCGATGCCGTGATGGCCGGCCCGCAACCGCCGCGCCTCGTTGGCGGCTTCCGGTTCGATTCGCACGGCGCGCGCAGCGCACACTGGGCGCCGTTTCCCGACGCGAGCATGACGGTGGCGAAACTGCTGATCGTGCGCGAAGGCGATGCGCACTGGGCCGTCTGCCAGCACGTCGTCGCCGCGCACGACGATCCGGCCGCGCTCGCGCATGCGTACCTCGCGCGCATCGAGTCGCTCGGCACGCTCGCCGCCGCCCATGACGACGATGCCCCGCATCTGCTGCACACGCAGGCGCTGCAGGCCAGCGAATGGCAGCACGAAGCCCGGCGCGCGGTGGACGCGATCCACGGCGGCGCGTTCGGCAAGGTCGTACTCGCGCGCGACGTGCTCGAACAGTACGCGCGGCCCGTTG
>NZ_JAAGPG010000999.1:0-1718 GCF_017104665.1 Burkholderia sp. Se-20378
GGGGGGGGGGGGGGGGGGGGGGGGGGGAGGGGGCGGGCGGGCGGCGCGGCGGGGGCGCCCAGCGCGCCGGCGGCGCCGAACAGGCCGATCTGCCCTTCGGAATAGCTGTACGGCGGCTGGCTCAACAGGAACGTGAGGCCCGTCCACAGCAGGCTGAAGCACGCGAACACGAGCGCGCCGTCGGTCGAGCGCAGCGCGATCAGCGGTTGCGCGCGCACCAGCGCGACCAGTGACTTCATCAGCGCCGCATAGTCGAGGCGCGCGTCGCGGCGATCCTTCGGCAGCTTCACGGCGAGCACGACGGTCAGCGCCGCCACCATCACCGCGGCGATGCCGTACACCGCACGCCAGCCGAACCCGTCGGCGATCGCACCGGCCGCGACGCGCGCGAGCAGGATGCCGAGCAGCAGCCCGCTCATCACGGTGCCGACCGCGCGGCCGCGCGAGCGTGCATCGGCGAGCGAGGCGGCGAACGGCACGAGCAGCTGGGTCGAACAGGTGACGAAGCCGACCGCGACGTTCGCGACGACGAACATCGTGAAGTTCGTGCTGAACGTGACCGCGACCAGCGCGACGACGTTGAGCATCAGCAGCCGCACGATCAGCGTGTGACGGTTGACCGCGTCGCCGAGCGGGACGATCAGCAGCAGGCTCGCCGCGTAGCCGAGCTGCGTCAGCGTGACGAGATAGCCGAGCTCGGTCGGCGCGCGGCCGAAGCTGCGCGCGATCGCGGCGAGCAGCGGCTGCGCGTAATAGATGTTGCCGATGACGATGCCGCACGCGCAGGCGAACAGCAGCGTCATGCCGCGGGTGAGGGGAGGATGGGTGTCGTGTTGCGGTTCCATGGTCGCGAAAAACAGCGGCGCCGGCCGGCGGCACGGGGCCGTCGGATGCGCGGGGTGACGGAAATCGGGGCCGGCGTCGACGGATCGGCGATGAACCGATGCGCGCCGGGCGGATCGCGGCCGGGCCCGGATCGGGCGGGTGGCGGATCGTCGTGCGGCGGGCGGAGGCAGGGCGGGCCCGGGCGAGCCGTTCCGGTGCGGTGACAGCGGTCATGCACGGGAACGGATGTGCGTATGATGCGGGAATCGAATCATAGCGTCCAAGACTGGATCGTTATGCTGTTCATTGGTAAAACCAATACGTTGGACGCCATGCTACTGCGCCACATCCGCTATTTCCTGGCCGTCGCCGAGCAGCGCAGTTTCACCCGCGCGGCCGACGCGCTGCACGTGTCGCAGCCGACGCTGTCGCAGCAGGTGCGCCAGCTCGAGGAAACGCTCGGCGTGCAGTTGTTCGACCGCTCGGGCCGCGCGGTGCAGCTCACCGAGTTCGGCGAAGTCTATGCGCGCCATGCGCGCGCCGCGCTGCACGAGCTCGATTCGGGGCAGCGCGCGCTGCACGACGTCGCCGATCTCGGCAGCGGGTCGTTGCGGCTCGCGATGATGCCGACCTTCGCGGCCTACCTGAGCGGCTCGCTGATCGACGCGTTCCATGCCGACTATCCGAACGTCGCGCTGACGATCGACGCGATGCCGCAGGAACGCATCGAGGCGCTGCTCGTCGACGACCGGCTCGACGCGGGCTTCGCGTTCATGCCGCCGCGTGCGCCGGACATCGACGCGCTGCCGCTGTGGGACGAGCCGCTCGCGCTCGTGACAGGCCGCACGCACCGTCTCGCACGGCGCCGCCGCGCGCGGACGCCGGCCGAGCTC
>NZ_JAAGPG010001000.1:0-1393 GCF_017104665.1 Burkholderia sp. Se-20378
CGCACGCGCGGGGCGGCAGCCGCCGGTCGCGCAACCGGTCGCGCGCGCGCGGCGGCGTCTCGAACACGATCTTGCCGACCGGCAGCGCGGGCAGCACCGCATCGTGCGAGCCGAGGTTCAACGCGATCGTCAGCGTGCTGCCGTCGCCGAGGCGCCAGCGCGCGACGAGCGCCTGCGGGTCGCCGTCGCCCGTGAGCAGGTCGACGCCGAGTGAGCGCACGCCGGGCAGGTTAGGTGTCACGAGCGCCGCGCGCACGGCCAGCGCGCTGCGGTAGAAGCGCCGCCATGCGTCGGTGTCGGGCGTGGTTTCGTCGCTACTGCCATGCAGCGTCGAGCGCACGAACGTCGCGATGTCGTTCGGATCGGGAATCGCGTCGCGATGCGCGGCGTCGGCGAAGGCCGGAAAGGCCGCGAACTCGCGACGCCGGCCTTCGCGCACCGCGTCGGCAAGCGCGCCGCGATAGTCGGTGAAGAACTGGAACGGCTGCGTGCTGCCGTCTTCCTCGCCCATGAACAGCAGCGGGATCGACGGCGCGAGCAGCAGCAGCGCGGTCGCCGCGCGCACCGCGTCTTCGTTCGCGAGCGTGCGCAGCCGTTCGCCGAACGCGCGATTGCCGACCTGGTCGTGGTTCTGCAGGAATGCGACGAACGCGGTCGGCGGCAGGTGCGCGCTCGGTTCGCCGCGCGCGGCGCCGTCGTGCAGCGGCGACGGTTCGCCCTGGTACGCGAAGCCTTCGCCGAGCGTGCGCGCGAGATGGCGCAACGGCGCGTCGGCGTACGCGCGGTAGTAGCCGTCGCGCTCGCCGGTCAGCAGCACGTGCGCGCTGTTGTGGAAGTCGTCGTTCCATTGCGCGTCGAAACCACCGGGCCCGAGCAGGCTCGCCGCATTGCGCTCGTTCTCGAGCACGAGGTGCACATGGCGCGTGTCGCCCGCGTACGCGCGCACGCGGCGCGCGAGTTCGCGCAGCCACGCGTCGTCGTCGATCGCGTGCGCGGCATCGATGCGCAGCCCGTCGAAACGGAATTCGTCGAGCCAGTACAGCGCGTTCTCGATGAAGAACGCGCTGGTCTGTTCGCGCGAAAAGTCGATGGCCGGCCCCCACGCGGTCTGCCGGTCGGTGCGGAAGAACGCGGGCGCGTAGCGCGGCAACAGGTTGCCCTCCGGGCCGAAGTGGTTGTAGACGACGTCGAGGAACACCTGCAACTCGAGCCCGTGCGCGGCATCGACGAGCGCTTTCAGTTCCTCGGGCCGCCCGTACGACGCATCGGGCGCGAACGGCAGCACGCCGTCGTAGCCCCAGTTGCGCATGCCGGGGAACGCGTTGACGGGCATCAGCTCGACCGCGGTCACGCCGAGCGCGGCGATTTCCGGCAGGCGCCGCGCTCGGCGTGA
>NZ_JAAGPG010001001.1:0-238 GCF_017104665.1 Burkholderia sp. Se-20378
GAAAAAAAAAACATCCACCCCCCCCCCCCCACCCCCCCTCCAACCTGAGTGCACTCCCGACAAGCCCGTTTACCACCTGCCCCCGCATTGGTCTGACCCACCTCCCTCTTCGACACTTCCCTACGAGCGACCCGCTCCCACTACTGTTCCCGAAGCAGCTCACAGCTATTTGTGTTGTCATAAATCGCGCCCACCTTCAGCCGCCAGGACCGCCATCACGACCGCGTCAATCCATCAC
>NZ_JAAGPG010001002.1:0-1378 GCF_017104665.1 Burkholderia sp. Se-20378
TGCCGCCGCCGAAAGCCTGCGGCTCGATCCGCGCCGTACCGCGTCCGCGTTGTTCGCGGAAAGCGGTGCGACGCGGCCGATGAGCGGGCTGATGCGCGGAACCGCGTGACGCGCGGCGTTGCCGCTTCGGCACCCAATCCATCCACTACACAACAGGGAGAATCCAGGATGATCAAGATCCGATCCGTTTCGCTCGCCATGCTGCTGACGGCCAGTGCGGCGTTGATGTCCGCATGCGTGGTCGAACCCGTGCGGCCGCCGCAGCCGGCGCCTGTCGTCGAGGTGCCGCCTCCGATGCCTGCGCCGGGCTATCGCTGGGCGAAGGGCCATTACCGGTGGGCCGGCAATCACTGGGCGTGGGTGCCCGGGCACTGGGTGGGCGTGTACTGATCGTGACGTGGCGTGAGGCGAGTGTGCCGGGATGCGGGGCAGCGGATTGAAATGCGACGCGCGTTGACCTAAGCTCCCGGATCGCGGCGACGGGCATGCCCGTTCGCCCGTCCAGGCGAGCCGATCCTCGGCCGCCGCGTTCATCGTTACGGCACCCACATGAAAGCATGGCTCGTTGCGCTGGCCGTCGCGGCCGGCATGACCGGCGCGCACGCCGCGTCGTTCAACTGCGCGAAGGCATCCACGTTCGTGGAGCGCGAAATCTGCGCGAATCCGACGTTGTCGCGTCTCGACGATGCGCTCAACGCGGATTACCAGCACATGCTCTACGATTTCAGCAACTATCCGGTCGAAGATCCGCCCGAGTACGAGCAGTTCATGGCGACGCAGAAGGCATGGCTGAAGGCGCGGAACCGCTGCACGACGACGCAGTGCCTGATCGACAGTTACCGCAAGCGCATCGACGTGATGTGCGGGCAGATCGACTGGCAGGTGCAAGGCGACCGTGCGAAATGCCGCAGCAATGGCGGCCTGGGCGGGCTCGAACTTGAGCACTGAGCACTGAGCACTGAGCGCGGACGTCGACGTGGGCGTGGACGTGGACGCGAGCGCGAACGCGTTGCGCGAGCCGCGACCCGTCAGATCGGTGCGTGCCTACCACCCGATCCGGTGCTTCTCCTCCGTCTCGCGATGCCGCCAGTCGTCGTCCGCGTGCAGGTACTGGCTCGTCGTCGTCAGCGACACGTGGCCGAGGTTGTCGCGCACGAGCCGCAGGTCGACGTGGCCGTCGGCCATATGCGAGCCCGCGCTGTGGCGCAGCCAGTGCGCGGACGCCTGTTCGAGCACGCGCGCCTGCTGTTCGCCGGCTTCGCCGTTCGCGCGCAGCCGGTCGGCCGCGTGCTGGAACACCTGCTTCACGATCCGGTGCAGCGCCGCGCGCGTAAGCGGCTTGCGCGCCTGGCCGACTGGCAGCACGAGCGGCGTGGGC
>NZ_JAAGPG010001003.1:0-1256 GCF_017104665.1 Burkholderia sp. Se-20378
TCCGCAGCGTGATGCTGCCGTGGCCGCGCGCGTCGCAGGCGCCGGCCACGCTGTCCGTCACGCAGGACGGCACGGGCCGCCCGTGGGCCACGATCGAAAGCCTCGCGGCGGTGCCGCTGCGTTCGCCGTTCGCAGCCGGCTACCGGATCACGAAGACCGTCACGCCCGTATCGCCCGCCGTCAAGGGCGTGCTGACACGCGGCGACGTCGTGCGCGTGCGTCTCGACATCGATGCGCAGAGCGACATGACGTGGGTCGTCGTCAACGATCCGGTTCCGGCCGGTTCGACGATCCTCGGTTCCGGCCTTGGCCGCGACTCCGAAGCCGCGACGCAGGGCGAGAAAACGCCGGACGGCGCATGGCCGGCGTTCATCGAGCGCGACTTCGACGGCTACCGCGCGTACTACGACTATCTGCCGAAGGGCAAATTCTCGGTCGAGTACACGGTGCGGCTGAACAACGTCGGCACGTTCGGGCTTCCGCCGACGCGTGTCGAGGCGCTGTACGCGCCGTCCGTGTACGGCCTGTGGCCGAACCCGCCGATGACCGTGAAGGCGGCCGACGCGGGCAAGTAACGAGTAAGCGATGATCGATCAGGGTTTGCCGCGGCCGGCGCGTTTCGCCGGCCGCGTATTCGTGGCCATCGTGCTGGCGGCGCCACTCGTCGCGCATGCGCTGCCGAGCTACGACGAAGTGCGCCGCAACTGGCGCAGCTCCGACTGGGTGCTGCTCGCACGCGACGGCACGCCGCTGCAGCGCACGCGCATCGACCTCACCGAACGGCGCGGCGACTGGGTGTCGCTTGCCGACGTGTCGCCCGCGTTTCGCGAGGCGATCGTCGTGTCGGAAGACAAGCGCTTTTATGAACACAGTGGTGTCGACTGGCGCGGCATCGCCGGCGCCGCATGGGGCAACCTGTGGAACGAGCGCACGCGCGGCGCGTCGACCGTCACGATGCAGCTCGCCGGGCTGCTGAGCGATTCGCCGCGCCGGTCGGGCCAGCGCTCGCTGCCGCAGAAGGCGACGCAGGCGGTCAACGCGCTGCTGCTCGAACGCGGCTGGCGCAAGGACCAGGTGCTCGAGGCGTATCTGAACCTCGTGCCGTTTCGCGGCGAGACGATCGGCCTCGCCGCGCTGTCGCAGGTGCTGTTCGGCAAGGCGCCGTCGGGCCTCGACGCGCGCGAAGCCGCGATCGCGGCCGCGCTCGTGCGCGCACCGAATGCAACGTCCGCCAAGGTCGCCGAGCGCGCGTGCCG
>NZ_JAAGPG010000101.1:0-21606 GCF_017104665.1 Burkholderia sp. Se-20378
CCCGCGCGGACGAGCCCGCCGCACTCGTGATGACCGACAGCACGCACGACGTGGTCCTCGAAGTCAGCGTCAACGGCGAAAGCACCGCGCTGCTCGCGCACTTCCGCGAACGCGACGGCCATCTGTCGGCAAGCGGCGCCGACCTGCGCACGATCGGCTTCGCGACCGACCGGCTCGGCATCGCCGACGCGGCGACCGTCGACCTCGACACGATTCCCGGCCTGCGCTACCGCTACGACGCGGCACACCAGAGCGTCGACCTGCAGATGCCCGACACGCTGCGCCGACCGTACGCGGTCGACAGCCGCGCGCTGCCGGCGACGCAAGAGGCCAGCGCGTCGCGCGGCGTCGCGATCAACTACGAGGCGTACGCGCAGACGATCGGCGAGCGGCAGTTCTCGCTCTACACCGGCGTGCGCTACTTCGACCCGAACGGCGTGTTCAACACGACGGGCACCGCGTATTTCTACAACGGCCAGCGGCGCTATACGCGCTTCGATACGTCGTGGAGCCGCTCGGACCCGGCACGGCCGAGTACGACGCAGATCGGCGACGCGATCTCGGGATCGCTCGCGTGGACGCGCTCGGTGCGCCTCGGCGGCTTCCAGTGGCGCAGCAACTTCGCGCTGCGGCCCGATCTCGTGACGTTCCCGATTCCGTCGCTGGCGGGTTCCGCCGCCGTACCGTCGGCGGTCGACCTGTACATCAACAACGTGCGCCAGTACACCGGCAACGTGCCGAGCGGCCCGTTCATCATCCACGACGTGCCGGGCATCACCGGCGCCGGCCAGGCGACCGTCATCACGCGCGACGCGCTCGGGCGCACCGTCGCGACGTCGGTGCCGCTCTACGTCGATACGCGCATGCTGTCCGCCGGGTTGTCGAGCTATTCGTTCGAAGCCGGCTTCCTGCGCCGCAACTACGGGCTGCAGTCGTTCGACTACGACGCGCGACCGGCCGTCAGCGGCTCGATGCGGCGCGGCATCACCGATGCGCTGACTGTCGAGGGGCATGCAGAAGCGACCGGCGGCGTGGTCAACGCCGGCGTCGGCGCACTGATGCGGCTCGGCTATGCAGGCGTCGTGAGCGGCGCGGTCGCGGGCAGCGCCGGCCGCTATCCGGGCACGCAGGTGAGCGTCGGCTACCAGGTGATCGAACCGCGCTTCTCGATCAACGCGCAGACGATCCGCGCATTCGGCCGCTACGGCGACCTCGCGTCGCGCGACGGCTCGCCGGTGCCGTCGGCGACCGATCAGGCCACGCTCGCACTGCCGTTCATGCACCGCCAGACGCTGTCGCTCAGCTATATCGGCTTCCGGCTGCCGCAAGGCCCGAGCGCCCGGATCGGCACGGTGTCCTACACGTTGAGTTTCGGCGATCTCGCGTCGGTGAGCGTGAGTGCGTACCGCGACTTCGCGCAGCAGGGTGCGAACGGCGCGTTCGTATCGCTGAACATCGGGCTCGGCCGCAACACGTCGATCAATGCGACCGTCGGCCGGCAGCGCGGCCAGTCGAACTACACCGTCGACGCGAGCCGGCCGCCCGACTACGACGGCGGCTGGGGCTGGGGCGTGCAGACCGGCGGCACGGGCGCGGTGCCCTACCGGCAGGCGCAACTGCGCTATCTCGGCCATGCAGGCGAAGTCATCGCGGCCGCGCAGAACATCGACCGCCAGACCGGCGCGTCGCTCGACGTCAGCGGCGCGCTCGTCTTCATGGATCGCAGCCTGCAGGTGTCGCGCCGCATCGACGACGGCTTCGCGCTCGTGTCGACCGACGGCGTCGCGGGCATTCCGGTGCTGCACGAGAACCGCGTGATCGGCACGACCGATCGCGCGGGGCACCTGCTCGTGCCCGACCTGAACGCGTACCAGAACAACCAGATCGCGATCGACTCGATGAAGCTGCCCGCCGATGCGCGGATCGCCCGCACGTCGATGACGGTCGTGCCGCAGGCGCAGTCGGGCGTGGTCGCGCATTTCGGCGTGTCGCGCTATCGCGCGGCGTCGGTGATCCTGCGCGACGCCGCCGGCCGCCCGCTGCCGGCGGGCGCGCACGTGCATCACGCGGAAAGCGGTGCGGACACGATCGTCGGGTACGACGGACTCACGTTCATCGACGGACTGAAGGAGGACAACCACCTCGTGATCGACTACGGCACGCAGCGGTGCGTCGCGGCATTCGCGTTCACGGCGCCCGGCAACGGCACGCTGCCGACCATCGGCCCGCTCACCTGCCGGGCCGCGCCATGAGGTTCGCACTGCTCCTGTTCGTCGCCTTCGCCATGTGGTGCGGCGTGCCGCACGATGCGCAGGCCGAATCGTGCACGGCCACCGCGTCGACGGTGAGCTTCGGCTCGGTCAGCCCGATCTCGCGCGCGTCGGTCGCCGCAACCGGCACCGTCAGCATCACCTGCACGTGGTCGGCCATCACGCTGACACCGAACGTGCTCGTGTGCCTGAGTCTCGGCGGCACGAGCCCGCGCAGCCTCGTCAACGGCACCAACGCGATGCAGTACGACCTCTTTCTCGATGGCGGGCATTCCGTCGCGTGGGGCTCCATTTACTCCGGCACGACGCCGGCATCGGTGACGCTCGTCAAACCCGCGCTCGGCACGAGCGCCAGCGCCACGGTCACGATCTACGGACAGATCACGTCGAACCAGCCGACCGTGCCGACGACCGGCAACAGCACGACGACCTACTCGCAGACGTTCGGCGGCAACACGACCTCGATCAACGCGGGGTTCTACCTGCTCGGTGCGCCAAGCTGCGCGTCGCTGACGGCGTCGAACGGCACCTTCCCGTTCAGCGCGACCGCCAACGTCATCAACAACTGCAACATCAGCGCGACCAACGTCAGCTTCGGCACGGCAAGCGTGCTGTCGGGCGCGCTCGCGGCGACCGGTTCGATCACCGCGCAGTGCACCAACGGCGACGCGTGGAAGGTGGCGCTGAACGGCGGCAGCAGCGGCAGCGTGACCGCGCGCCACATGCAGCGCAGCGGCGGAGGCGGCACGATCGGCTACGGGCTTTACACGGATGCCGCACGCTCGATCGCGTGGGGCGACGGCACGGGCGGCAGCTCGACAGTCACGGGTGTCGGCACGGGTACGTCGCAGGTCGTGACCGTGTACGGCGCGGTGCCGGCGCAAACGACGCCCGCGCCCGGCAACTACAGCGACACGATCACCGCGACGATCAGTTTCTAGCGTTTGGTTCCGCAGCATGGGCAGGCGCACACGCCGCGCGCGCCGTTCAGAACGTGACGGTCCAGGTGGGGAGCACTCCTGCGCCGATGCTGCGCGGCGCCGACCGCACATCGGGCAGCGGCGCGTGACTGAGCACGAACGGCGTACCGTGCGCGCAATTGACGCTCGGCCCATCGGCATCGACGGCCGGCGGCACGCCGGGGCCGATCGTGCAGGTTTCGGGAATGGTGAGACTGACGCGCAGCGGAATCGACGGATCGGCCGCACTGGCAAGCGACCCTACGCCCAGTGCCGCGAGCGCGATCGCACTGCGTCTGATTTGGCCGGCTCTCATCGTTCGGCCCTCCTTCGTGCATCCATCCAGCATATGCGCGAATTATCGGCATGCGTGCGGAAATCTTGAGTCCGCACGCATGCGATCGGGCCCCGCCGCGCCGGTCAGCGCGCGGCGGCGAATCCGCCGAAAAACGCACGCGCGTTCGCGTCGAGGCTGTCGAGGTGATAGCCGCCTTCCTGCACGATCACCGTCGGCAACCCGAGTGCGCCGATCGCGCCGCCGAGCCGCCCGAAGCCGTCGGTCGTGACGGCCACCTGCGATTGCGGATCGTCCTTGTAGATATCGAAGCCGAGCGCGAGCACGAGTGCGTCGGGCTGGAACCGCGCGAGCGCGCGCAGCGCGTCGTCGAGCCGCTCGAAGAACGCCGACTCCGGCGCGCCGTGCGGCATCGGCAGGTTGAGGTTGAATCCGTCGCCGGCCCCCGTGCCCGTCTCTTCCTCGTAGCCCGCGACGACCGGGTAGAAGTTGGTCGGGTCGCCGTGGATCGACACGTACAGCACGTCGTCGCGGCCGTAGAAGATCTCCTGCACGCCCTGGCCGTGATGCATGTCGGTGTCGAGGATCGCGACCCGGCGGTGGCGGCCGAGCAGCGACTGCGCGGCGATCGCCGCATTGTTCAGGTAGCAGAAGCCACCGGCCGCGTCGCGGCGTGCGTGATGGCCGGGCGGCCGGCACAGCGCGTACGCTTCGCGTGCGCCGTCGTTGACGTCGGCCGCGGCCGCCAGCGCACCCTGTGCGGACCAGTACGCGGCGCGCCACGTGTTCGCACCGACCGGGCAACTGCCGTCGGCGAGGTAGCGCGCGGCTTTCGCGAGCACGCCGCGCAGCGGGTTCGGGTCGCGCACGAACACGTTCGACATCACTTCGTCGCCCCAGTCGTCGGGCATCTGCTTCCAGTCGCGGTGCGCTTCTTCCAGGAAGCGCAGGTAGTTCATGTCGTGCACGGCCGCGATCGGCGCGGTGCCGCGGTCGGCCGGCTCGCGCACGTCGAAGTCGAGCGACCGGACGGCCGCGACGAGACGCGCCGCGCGCTCGGGCACCTCCTGCGGTTCACGCATCTGGCCACGCGACAGGTAGCTGCGCGGATGGTGCAGCAACTGCTCGGGATGGAAGTAGGTTTTCATCGTTCGCCCTCGTCGGTTTTTCGTTGTGCCGATTGATCGGTTCGCCGCGTCACGCATCCTGCGTGGCGGCCACGGCAACGCCCGCTGCAACACCCGCTTCAACGCCGGCGCGTGCGAGCACCGCATGGAGCAGCACGTTCGTGCCGCGCGTCACGTCGGCAGGCAGCGCATCCTCGGCTTCGTTGTGCGACAGGCCGTCGACGCACGGGATGAACACCATCGCGGTCGGGACGCAACGCGCGAGCAGGATCGCGTCGTGCCCGGCGCCGCTGACGATCCGCTCGTTCGTGTAGCCGAACGCGGCGGCCGCCTGCGCGACCCGCTCGACGCAGTCGCGATCGAACGGCGTCGCCGGGCTGCGCCAGCAGGTGTCGATCGCGACCTGCACGCCACGCGCGGCGGCGACACGTGCGCACGCATCGCGCAAGTCGCGCTCCATCGCATCGACTTGCGCATCGTCGTGATGGCGAAGGTCGACCGTGAACGTCATCTCGCCGGCAATGGTGTTGCGCGAGGCATTGCGGATGCCGACCTGCCCGATCGTCGCGAGCCCGCGCGGCGCATAACCGGCGACGATCCGTTCGAGTTCGAGCGCCATCTGCGCACTCGCGAAATACGCATCCTTGCGATACGGCATCGGCGTCGTGCCCGCATGCGCGGCTACGCCCGTCACCGTCACGTCGAGCCAGCGGATCGCCTGCCCGCCGGTGACGATCCCGATCGTCGTGCCGTTCGCCTCGAGCACGGGCCCCTGTTCGATATGAGCTTCGAAGTACGCATCGACCGCGCCGCCCGTCGCACGCGTGCCGCGATAGCCACATGCGTCCAGCGCCGCGCCGAGCGTGACGCCGTCGGCGTCCTGCTTCGCGAGCGCATCGTCGAGCGGCAACGCGCCCGTGAACACGGCCGAGCCGAGCATCGCCGGCGCGAAGCGCGCGCCCTCCTCGTTGGTCCACGACACGATCTCCAGCGGCTTGTCGGTCGTGATGCCGGCGTCGTTCAGCGTGCGCACGAGTTCGAGCGCGGCGAGCACGCCATAGACGCCATCGAAGCGGCCGCCTTCGGGCTGCGTGTCGAGATGGCTGCCGATCAGCACCGGCGCGGCCTGCGCATCGGCGCCGTCGCGCCGCGCAAACAGGTTGCCGACCGCGTCGACGCTCACCGTCATCCCCGCGTCGCGGCACCACTGCGCGAACAGGTCGCGCCCGCGACGGTCGTCGTCGGTGAGCGCCAGGCGCCGCACGCCGCCACGCGGCGTCGCGCCGACGCGCGCCATGTCCACCAGGCTCTGCCACAAACGGGCGCCGTCGATTTCCAGCAGGTCTTTCATGTGCACTCCGGATGAATTCGTTCGTTGAGGTTCACTGCGAGCCGAGCGCTTCGGCAGCGGCCGGCCGTGCCGCACGGCGTGCGTCGAGCGCGACGATGCAGAGCAGCGAGATGCCAGCAAGACACGTGTAGAACACCGCGAGCGGCCACCACTGGCCCGCGAAGCGATGGGCGAGCCACGTGCCGACGAGCGGCGTCAGCCCGCCCGCGATCGCGCCGCAGATCTGGTAAGCGAGCGAGATCGCCGAATAGCGCACGTGCGCGGGGAACACGTCGCTGACAAAACCCGCGATCACCGAATAGAAGCCGGCCATGCAGACCACCGCGAGTGCGATGCCCGCGATCAGCGACGCGGACGTGCCGCCCTGCACGAGCATGAACATCGGATACGGCGACAGCATCGCGAGCAGCGCCGCGAGTTTCAGGAAGCGCGCGCCGCCGATGCGCTCGGCGATCCACGCGGCGATCGGCTGCGCGATGAACTGGATGATCGCGACCGCGAACAGGCTGTCGAGGATCAGCGAGCGCGACACGCCGACGTACTGCGTCGTGTACGCGATCATGAACGTGTTCGTGAAATAGACGCCCGCGATGCCGATCGTGTTCGCGCCGATGCAGAGCACCACGAGCCCCGACGCGGAGCGGAATACTTCCGCGACCGGCAGCTTCACCGTGCGGTTGGTTTCCTTCACGCGCGCGAATTCCGGCGACTCGTTCACGCCGAGCCGGATCAGGATGCCGACCACGAGCAGCACCGAACTCGCGAGAAACGGCAGGCGCCAGCCCCACGCGAGGAAGTCGGCCTTGTCCATCGACGTGACCGCACGAAACGCGATCAGCGACAGGATCAGCCCGGCCGGGCTGCCGAGCTGCGCGAACGACGCGAAGAACGTGCGGCGCCCCTGCGGCGCATGCTCGCCCGCCATCAGCACCGCGCCGCCCCATTCGCCGCCGACCGCGATCCCCTGCACCACGCGCAGCGCAACGAGCAGCACCGGCGCAAGCATGCCGACCTTCGAGTAGTCGGGCAGCAGCCCGACGCAGACGGTCGCGACGCCCATCATCATCAACGTGGTCATCAGCGCCTTCTTGCGGCCGATGCGGTCGCCGAGATGGCCGAAGATCACGCCGCCGAGCGGCCGCGCGAAGAAGCCGACCGCGAACGTCGCGAACGACGCCATCGTGCTGACGAAGCGGTCATGCGACGGGAAATAGAGTTCGCCGAACACGAGCGCGGCGGCGGTTGCGTAGATGTAGAAGTCGTACCACTCGATCATCGTGCCGATGAACGCGGCCGTCGCGGCGCGCGCCGGCTGGCGGGCGGAAGGAAGGGACTGGGTCATGCGGGCTCCTGACGCGCGCCGCAGCGAAGCGACGCGCAATATCGTGTGACGGCCGTCTGTCGCGGCCTTGTGCCGCACGCTGCGGCACCCCTCCTTTATCGGCGACCGCAAATCATTAGTCAAATTTCAAGTTATTATTCGCCGTATAAATTCAACTAATGTCGACCTCGACGCCTCGCCCGGAGATCCGATGCGCCCCGACCTCGCCCCGTTCCTGAACGACCGCCTCGACTGGAACCTGTTGCGCACGTATCTGGTGATCATCCAGGAGCGCAGCGTGAGCCGCGCGGCCGCGCGCCTGCACGTGACGCAGCCGGCCGTGAGCCAGGCATTGCGGCGGCTCGAGGACACGCTCGAACGCAAGCTGATCGAGCGGCGCGGCACGCACTTCGCGCCGACACCGGCGGGCGAAGCCGTCTACCGGATCGCGAGCGACATCTACGGCGGCATCTCGCGCCTCGAAACCGAAATCGACGACAGCACGGCCGACCTGACCGGTTCGATCCGGCTGCTGACGGTGAGCCGCATCGAGTCGCCCGTCTATGACGAATTCCTCGCGGAATTCCATCGCGCGTATCCGCGCATCGACCTGCAGATCGAAGTGATGCGCTCGTCGGACATCCTGTCTTCGCTGCTGCAGAAGACGGCCACGGCCGGGCTCGGCCTGTGCCGCACGCCGCACGACAAGCTGGAGATGCGCTGCTTCCTGCGCCAGCGCTATGCGATCTACTGCGGCCGCCATCACCGGCTGTTCGGGCAGACGCAACTGCGGATGGACGATCTGCTCGCCGAGAACTTCGTATCGTTCACGAGCGACCAGATCGGCGACAGCCTGTCGCCGCTCACCGTGTTTCGCGACCAGAAGGGCTTCACGGGGCGCATCGTCGCGTCGTCGCCGAGCCTCGAGGAAGTGCGGCGGCTGATCTTCGCAGGCTACGGGATCGGCTGCCTGCCCGAGCACATCGTGCGCGACGACATCGCGCAGCAGCGGCTGTGGCGGCTGCCGCCCGACGACGGCCTTGTCGATGTCGACGTGTTCCTGCTGTGGCATCGCGATCGCAAGATGAACGCGGCCGAGCATGCGTTTCTCGACGCGATGGAGCGCTGCATGCAGCGCTATTCGCTGGCCGAGCGATTGGGGAAGTAGCAGGCACGCCGCCGCCAGTGGCCCGTCGGCCGATCGTTCATCGCTCGGCCGCCCCGAGCGCCGTCGCCGCATAGTCCGCGAAGACCGATTCGGCCAGTGCCTTCGCGCGCATCGCGGCCGGCGACAGCGTCCGCGCGGCCAACGTCACGAGCCCAAGCCGCGCCTCGCGGCGAAACGGCGGATCGAGCGGCAGCTCGACCAGCGTCCCGCGCCGCAGCGCGTCGCGAAACGCCGCCGAATTGCCGAACACGACCATCCCGCCCACCGACGCCGCCGCCTCCACGTCGCGAAAATCGTCGCTGCGGAACGAGATCAACGCATCGAGCGAACACTCGAAGTACTCGCACAGATCGGACAGCGCCCACGGCGACAGTTCGATCGAGCCGAGCCGGTGCTGCAGCAGTTCGTCGCGCGTCACCGCGTCCCGGCGCGCAAGCGGATGGTCCGGCGTACAGAAGAAACCGCTGGGCCAGCGCGGCAACCGGGTCAGTTGCAGGTCGGCATGATCCTCGAGTTGCGCGATGTCGCCGATGAACAGATCGACGTGCTCCTCGAGCAGCCGCCGCAGCAGCGTATCGCGACGGCCGCGCTTGATGCTCACGCGCACCTGCGGCGCCTCGCGCAGGAAATGGTCCATCAGCGGCCCGGTCAGCAGGATCGCCGGCGTCGCGCCGAGCCCGATCGACAACTCGCCGAATTCACCATCCTGCATCAGCGCGAGGTCGCGCTGCAATTCCGTCGCTTCCATCACGATGCGCCGCGCGCGTTCGGCAAATACCTTGCCGTAAGGTGTCAGCGATACGCCGTTCGGATGGCGGTCGAACAGCGCGACGCCGAGCTCGGCTTCGATCGACTGGATGCTGCGGGACAGCGCAGGCTGGCTGAGGTTGACGTCGACGCTCGCGCGGCTGAACGTCAGGTGCTGGGCGAGGCCAAGCGCATGGCGAAGTTTCCGGATGTTCACGACGTTCCTCGAACGGATGACGGCAATGATTCGACCTGCCGTCGAACGGGCCGCGGCGGATGGCAAGCCCCGGCAACGGCCGCGCATCGCAGGCCGCCGCACCGCTTCGACGAAGCCGGGGCAGTCGGCCGTATATACCACCATCCCCGCACGCGAGACATCCGCATTGACCGCAGGCAGCGGGCCGCCGGGCCCATGCAAGGTCTGCATCGCCCGTCTGGTTATTCGCATTGGCCGGCGCGAATTTCTCCACATAGCATCGGTTTCAAGGGAACCCCCGTTTCCCGCCCCGAAGCAGCAGCGTGCTTCGCTACCCATTTTGCAGAGGCGACACCCGATCATGCCCATTTCCCCACCGATCCAGGCGCTGGCAGCCGACATGCGCGACTGGCGCCGGCTCATTCACAGCAAACCGGAAATCGCATTCCAGGAACGCGGTACGGCCGACTTCATCGCAACACGGTTGCGCGAATTCGGCATCGACGTGCATACCGGCGTCGGACAGACCGGCGTGGTCGGCATCGTCGACGGTACGCTCGGCGCCGGCCGCACCGTCGCCCTGCGCGCCGACATGGATGCGCTGCCGATGCGGGAACTGGGCCGCCCGGTCTACCGCTCGGTGTTCGAAGGCATCTTTCACGGCTGCGGCCACGACGGCCACGTCGCGATCCTGCTCGGCACCGCACGCCATCTCGCCGAGCATCGCCACTTCCGCGGCCGCGTGGTGCTGATCTTCCAGCCGGCCGAGGAAATCGTCTGCGGCAGCCGCGCGATGCTCGACGACGGGTTGCTCGAGCGATTCCCGTTCGACGAAATCTACAGCCTCCACAACGACCCGATGCTGCCGCCGTCGAGGATCGGCGTGCGCGTCGGCGCGCAACAGGCATCGTCCGACCGGTTTCAGATCCGGATCCACGGCATCGGCACCCACGCCGGCATGCCGCACCTCGGCATCGATCCGGTCGCGATCGGCGCGCACCTGGTTGCGATGCTGCAAACCATCGCGAGCCGGTCGGTCGATCCGCTGGAAAGCGTCGTGATCTCGATCGCGCGTTTTCACGCCGGCGACGCATTCAACGTGATTCCGCACGAAGCCGTGCTCGGCGGCACCGTGCGCGCGCTGTCGAACGACACGCGGGCATTCGCGCTCGAGCGGATGCGGGCGATCTGCGACGGCGTCGCGCTCGCCAATCGCACGCGCATCGAATTCGAATTGCTGGACGGCACGCCGGCGATCGTCAACCACGCCGACGCGGTGCAGTGCGTGATGGACGCCGCGCGCGAGGTCGTCGGGGCGGAAAACGTGATCGGCAACGTCACGCCGCTGATGGCGGGCGACGACATCGCGAACTTCCTCGACGCACGCCCCGGCTGCCACTTTCTGCTCGGCCAGGGCGGCCACATGTGCCATCACCCCGAATACGACTTCAACGACGACGTCGCGCCGATCGGCGTCGCGATGTTCGCATCGATCCTGCGGGCGCGGCTGGACGCCGGCGCCGAACCGATACGTGCCGGCCTCGACGAACGTAGCGCCCTGGCGGCCGCCGCCTCGCGCTGACGACCGCCGCCCGGACCCCGCATCGCACCATCCGGCGTTCCACGCCGCACATAACGACACGACGGATCATCCGTCCACGGAGACAGCGTCATGAGCACCACCGCGTCCGACAAGGACACCCTGATCGAGCACCGCTCGATCGAACCCGTTCCCGACAGCGAGCGCCACGGCGGCCTGCTGAGCCAGTTCACGCTGTGGGTCAGCGCCAACCTGACCGTCGTCTGCGCGGTCACCGGCGCACTCACCGTCGTGCTCGGCGGCGACGTCTTCTGGTCGATCGTCGGGCTGTTCGTCGGCCAGATCGCCGGCGGCACGATCATGGCGCTGCATGGCGCGCAGGGGCCGCAAACCGGGCTGCCGCAGATGATCCTCAGCCGCGTGCAGTTCGGCATCTACGGCGCGATCATTCCGCTCGCGCTCGTCTGCGTGATGTACATCGGCTTCCTGACGAGCGGCACGGTGCTGATGAGCCAGGCGCTCGGCCAGTTGATGCACGTGAGCCCCGCCCAGGCCATCGTGATGCTCGGCGTGGTCGTGACCTTGCTCGCGCTGTTCGGCTATCGCGCCATTCACGCGGTCGGGCGCATCTACAGCGTGGTCGGCGGGCTGATGTTCGTCTATCTGCTGTTCAGCCTGACGCGCGGCCACAACGCGACGCTGCTGTTCGACAACCGGCATTTCACGTGGCCGACCTTCCTGTTCGCGGTATCGCTGTCGGCGTCTTGGCAGATCACGTACGGCCCGTACGTCGCCGATTACTCGCGCTACCTGCCGCGCGCGACGTCGCCACTCAGGACTTTCCTGACGATCGGCTCGGGCTCCGTGCTCGGTTCCCAGATCGCGATGACGTTCGGCGTATTCGCGGCGGCGCTGGCCGGCAAGCAGTTCGCCGGACACGAAGTCGCCTATATGGTCGGCATCGGTTCGGGCGGCATCGCGCTGGTTGCGACGACGCTGTACCTGACCATCATGTTCGGCAAGCTGATCGCGTCGACGCTGTGCGTGTACGGCGGTTTCATGTCCGTCGCCACGATCTCCGCCGCGCTGCGCGGCAAGTCGTCGATCGGACTTGCCGCGCGGATCGTGCTGACCATCGCCGTCGTCGCGACCTACACGATCCTCGCGCTTGTCGCCGATCACGCGTTCCTGCGCACTTTCAGCCACTTCATCCTGTTCCTGCTGGCGTTCTTCACGCCGTGGAGTGCGATCAATCTCGTCGACTACTACTGGGTGTCGCACGAGCCGATCGACGTGTCGGCGCTGTCGGACGTCAACGGCCGCTACGGCAAGTGGAACGCGACGGGTATCGCGTGCTACGTGGTCGGCGTGCTTGCGCAGATTCCGTTCATGTCGACCGAACTCTATACGGGCCCGCTGTTTCACCTGCTCGGCGACATCGACGTGTCGTGGATCGTCGGCATGGCCTTGCCCGGCGCGCTCTACTACGCACTGACCCGCCACCGCACGCCGCGCGCTTCGCGGCATGCACAGATCGACCGCGCATGACGCGATAGAAGCGGCTTCGATCGCATTCGATTCTCCACACAATATAATCAGGATTCCGATTCATATGAAAAATCAAATCGTCCTGTCGTGCGCACTCGTGCTTTGCACGCTGAGTGCCCACGCACAGAGCAGCGTCACGCTCTACGGCGTGATCGACAGCGGCCTGTTCTATTCGACCAACCAGGGCGGCAAGCATGCAGTGCAGTTCCTGTCGTCGCCGACCGAAACGAGCGTCTGGGGCCTGCGCGGCTCGGAAGATCTCGGTGGCGGCAACAAGGTCATCTTCAAGCTCGGCTCCGCCTTCTCGACGGCCAACGGCACGGCCTGGCCGAGCGGCCGCATCTTCGGCGACTATGCATGGATCGGCCTGAGCAGCGCGAGCGCAGGCACGATCAAGCTCGGACGCATGCTCGACAGCGTGGGCGACTACCTCGGCGATTTCGCCGCAACCGGCAGCTGGGGCGGTGCGCTGTATGCGCATCCGTACGACAACGACAATCTGTGGGCAACCTACATGGTCAACAACGCCGTCAAGTATCAGAGCATCGAACTGGCAGGCGTCACGTTCGGCGGCATGTACGCGTTCAGCAACAAGGCGGGCGCCACCTCGGGCAACGGCTCCGGTTTCGCCGACAACCGGCTGTGGGCGGCCGGCCTCGCATATGAAATCGGCCGCCTGAAGCTTGCCGCTGTCTACGAGCAGCTCGACCATCCCGGTGACGATGCACCAGGTTCGCTGGGCGCCGTGGACGTGCTCGATGCGAACTTCACCGCCGCGCGCCAGCGCATCTTCGGGCTGGGTGCACACTACGCATTCGACCGGTTCGAGATCGGCTCGAACGTGACGCGCACGATCCTGGAAATGCCGACGGGCGAGTGGCAGAACCCGGCCTTCACCGGTGCGAGCGGGCTGAGCTTCAACAACTACGAACTGAATGCGACGTTCCATGCAACGGCCGCGGTCGACGTGAAAGGCGCGTACACCTATACGACCGCAAGCGTGGACGGCAAGCATCCGCACTGGAACCAGTTCGGCCTGCTCGCCGAGTACGCACTGTCCAAGCGCACGCAGGTGTACCTGGACGCCGTCTACCAGCGCGTACACGGCGACGACACGCCGTTTTCGCAAGCCCAGATCAATACGCTGTCACCTGCGTCAGGCAACACGCAGGCCCTGGTCGGCATGGGTATCCGGCATCGATTCTGAGCGTCTGCATGGCGACCCGCACGCGTACCAACGATGCCGACGCGCGCGTGTCGCGATGCGCGCCGCGATCATGCCGTCCGCCGACCCGGCATGACCGCGGCGCTACACGTCCTTCAGAACCGGTGAACGATACCCAGCTGCACGCCGCGTGCGTTCGCCCCCGGATACGCGAGCGGCAGGCCGGGGTTCGCCGCACCGGCGAGCGTATAGCCGGCCTGGTTGCGGTTGCGCAGGTACGACAGCGCGCCGTAGAAGCTCGTGCGCTTCGACAGGTCGTACTCGTACATCAGCCCGAACTGGTCCGCATTGTTGCCCTGCGACGACTGGTCGTGCAGATACGCGTAGCCGAGCGCCACGTAGCTCGCCGGATTGAACTGGTATTTGACCGACAGCCCGTAGACGCGCGAATCGATGCCGAGATCGGCCCACTTCACCGCGGAGAAGCCGCCGTACACGGTGGCCTTGCCGATCTCGTACGACGCGCCGGCCATGATCGTGCGATCGGTGGTGGTCGCCGTCGCGTTCTTCAGCCACTGGCCCGCGACGAACGCGCCGAATGGCCCGTGTTCGTAGGTCAGGTCGAACTGCTGGCTCGAGCCTGCCGAGCGCACGCCGCCCGCATCGCCGAACCCGAAGTACACCCCGCCCTGGAAGCCCGCGATCTCCGGGCTCTGGTACGACAGCGTGTTGCTGGTGCGGAACGCGAACACGGTCAGGTTGTCCATGCCGGACGCCTGCGTGACGCCACCGAACGCATCCTGTCCGCCCTGGTCGTTGAACAGCGGCGAATTCTGGCGGCCCGCGCGCACCTTGCCCCACTGCCCCGCGATGCCGACCCACGCCTGCCGGTTGAACATGCTGCCCGAACTCGCGAGCGAACCGTCGTTCGGGTTGAAGCCGTTCTCCAGCGCGAACTCGATCTTCTGCCCGCCGCCGATATCCTCGCCGCCCTTCAGCCCGAACCGGCTGCCCCACTGGCCGCCCGAATTGATCGCCGCCGTATAGCCGTTGCCCGTATTCACGTACTGCGCGAACTCGTCGATCACGCCGTACAGCGTGACGCCGTCCTGCGCGAACGCGGCGCCCGGTCCGGCGACGCACGCCACCGCGACCGTCATGCGAACACCGGCGTGCGTCATCCACGCCCGGGAATCGCTCCCGCGGGCCGTCATTTGTTTAGTCATACTATTCAATGGTCAGAGAATGAAACGACACCGTGCGCGGCAGTCGCGCCGCACCGGCATCGCGGGAAAGGAAACGTGGGGAGGCGCCCGGCGCAGGCAGCGCCCGGCTCGCGCGACGGTCAGGCCGGCAGCCGGCCGGCCCGATGCGCGTGACGTGTCGTCAGTGGTGAACTTCGCCGCGTTCGAGCGGCAGGATCAGGCGTTCGGGAATGCTGCGGCGGGACGCGCGCGCGCCGATGTAATACAGCACGGCGGGCACGACCAGGCCGAGGATCCACGAGATGTCGGTGCCGCCGAGCGCGTCGACGAGCGGCCCCGTGTAGATGTGCGTCGACATGAACGGAAACTGCACGAGGATGCCGACCACGTAGATCGTGATCGCCATCACGTTCCAGCGGCCGTAGCGGCCGTCCGGATCGGACAGCGCCGGCACGTCGTAGCGGGAGCGCGTGAAGCAGTAGTAGTCGACCAGGTTGATCGCGCTCCACGGCGTGAAGAACGCGAGCAGGAACAGGATGAACGCGGTGAATTCCTTCAGGAACGAATGGCGGCCCGCGAGCGCGATGAGCGTCGATACGCAGATCATCCCGAAGATGTAGACGAGGCGGCTGCGCGACGACACGGCGCCCTTGCCGCGGAAGCCGCTGACGATCGTCGCCATCGACATGAAGCTGCCGTACGCGTTGAGCGCCGTCACCGTCACCTTGCCGAACGCGATGCTGAAGTACAGCAGCGCGGCCACGGCGCCCGTCGAACCAAGGCCGACGATATACGACACCTCATGGTGCGCGAACTGGCTGCCGGCCAGTGCCGCGGCAAACACGCCGAACACCATCGCCGCCTGCGCACCGATCACCGAGCCCAGGCCGACCGCGACGAACGTCGCGACCGACGACGTCGAGCGCGGCAGGTAGCGCGAATAGTCGGCGACGTACGGGCCGAACGCGATCTGCCACGACGCGGACAGCGACATCGACAGCAGGAAGCTGGCGAGCGAGAAATGCTTGTTCGCGAGCAGCGCGCCGATATCGTGGTTCGCGAACAGCTGCGTGAACATGTAGACGAACGCGGCGATGCCGACCACGCTCGCGATCCGGCCGACGGCATGGATCGCGCGATAGCCGAACACGGTCAGCACGACGATCACGGCCGCGAACAGCAGGATGCCGGCCGCGTCGTCGACGTGCAGCAGCTGTGCGACGGCCTGCCCGGCCAGCACCGAGCCGCTTGCGGAAAAGCCGATATACATCAGGCACACGAGCACGATCGGGATCATCGCGCCGTAGACGCCGAACTGCACGCGGCTCGAGATCATCTGCGGCAGCCCGAGCTGCGGCCCCTGCGCGCCATGCAGCGCCATCACCGTGCCGCCGATGAGCTGGCCGAGCAGCAGCGCGACCAGCGACCAGAACACGTCGCCGCCGAGCACCACGGCGAGTGCGCCCGTGACGATGGCCGTGATCTGCATGTTGGCCGACAGCCACAGCGTGAACTGGCTCAGCAAGCCGCCGTGGCGCTCGGCGTCGGGAATGAAGTCGATCGAACGGACTTCGATCAGGCCGCCGGCTTTTCCACTGGGATTCGTTGACACGGGGAAATCTCCAAAATACTCAGGACCACAAATGGTTTGAACGAGACGGGACGCTGCGAGCCGCCCTTTCGGCTCTGCGGGTGCGGGGCGCCGTGGATCGCCGGCATGCGCCACGCACGCACGGTCTGCGCACTGGCGCGCAAGCGGCACGACGTGTGCCGACATTGCCAGCGGATGATCTTGTATATACAACTTGCGAGGTATCGGTGATTACCCGGTATCGGTCCATTTTAGAAATCGTCCGAATAATGGGGATACGTTCGACCCGTTCAGCCGAAAGTTGGATGTCGGAATAATGAAAGCTCAGGTGCGCGCGGGCGGCGCCTGGTCGGGCTCGGCCGTCATGTCGGCGGCGGGAAGCAGGTTCAGCATGCATCGGGCTGCCTCGACGTCACGCCCGTGCAGCCATTCGTCGTAGTCGTCGCGGCGCAGCATCACGACGCCCCGCTTCTCTTCGCCGGGCCGATGCATCCGCGCGAACAGCGGGTGCGTGTCCGCGTTGACCGTGAGCATCGCCATGCCCACGCGTTCGCCGCCGTCGTCGCCTTCGTAGCGCCGCCAGATGCCGGCGACGCAGCACGGTTGCCAGCCGTCGACGCCGATCCGCTGCCACACGTTGCGACCGGTTTCGTAGCAGGGTTCGAAGATCCAGCGCACCGGAATCAGGCAGCGCTGGCCGTTGCGCCACGCGTTGCCGTAGAGCCGCGACGAGCCGACCGTTTCCGCCCGTGCGTTGACCGTGTCGAGCTTCTTCTTTTTACGGCCGTTCTCGTCGAGCCGCTCGGGCTGCATGAATTTCGGCCAGAAGCCGAACACGGCCGCGACGACTTCGAGGCCGTCGCCAGCGGCGCGCGCAATCGGCGCCGCGTAGTCGGGATACACGTCGGGCGCCCACGGGTCGCGGCGATACAGATCGCCGATGCCGATCTTCAGTTCGCTGATGCCCGGGTCTTCGTCAGGGGCGCGGTAATGGGTGCACACGGCTCGGCGGACGGTGGAAGTAATGTTTCCATCGTAGGCCAGCGTGGGTGCCGTGGTCGCGCTATTGTTTGGTATGACGAAACAGTTTTACGAATCGATGATGCGTCGGGCGTAGCCCGACGCGTGCCATCACGCGTGCTGTCCGATCCGCAGCGTCAGGATCTCGTCGCCCGCGTCGTCGAGCGTCCCGGTCGGCGTCCAGCCCAGATGCCGGTAGAAGCCGTGCGAGCGCGACGCGGGATCGGCCGAGCACCCGAGAAACAGCGATGTGAAACCGTTCGCCGCGAACGCGTCGATCACCTGCCGCAACAGCCGCTTGCCGATTCCCGCCCCCTCGTACTCGGGCAGGATCGCGAGCACGACGATCTCGCCCGAAGCGGTGTCGCCGAAGCAGTAGCCGACCATGCGCCCGTCCGCACAGCAGACGTAGCCCAGGAACAGGCCGTCGCGGATCCCGTCGCCCCAGCTTTCGACGGTGATGCCGAGGTCGCGCAGTTGCGCGTCGGTGAATGCGTTCTCGCGCGTCCTGCCGCGCAGTGCGATGCACGCGGCCGCATCGTCGGCAACGGCCTTTCGCCAGGTGAGTTCAGTCATCGTTCGATTTTTCCATGGTCCGCCGCCGGCGCGATGCATACAGGCAGATCAGCTCCAGCGCGATCGTCGCGCCGGCCAGCGACGTGATTTCCGCATGATCATACGGCGGCGACACTTCGACCACATCCATGCCGACCAGGTTGATGCCTTCGAGGTGACGCAGGATCTCGAACGCCTGATGGCTCGACAGCCCGCCCGAGACCGGCGTACCCGTGCCCGGCGCGAACGCCGGATCGAGGCAGTCGATGTCGAACGTCAGATACACGGGATGGTCGCCGACCCGCTCGCGAATGCGCGCGGCGATCGCAGCGGGCGTCGATGCATGCACCTGGCGCGCATCCTGGATGTCGAAGCCCATCGGCTCGTCGTTGGTCGTCCGGATGCCGATCTGCGCCGACCGTTCGGGGACGACCCACCCTTCCCGCGCCGCGTGATAGAACATCGTGCCGTGGTCGATGCGCTTCACGTCGCGGTCGGGCCACGTGTCGGTATGCGCATCGAAATGCACGAGCGACAGCGGCCCGTGCACCTTCGCATGCGCCTTCAGCAGCGGATACGTGATGAAGTGATCGCCGCCGAGCGTCAGCATCGCGCAGCCGCGCGCGAGGATCGCATCGGCATGCCGCTCGATCGCGCCCGGCACCGATTCGGGCTGCCCGAGATCGAATGCGCAATCGCCGTAGTCGACCGCGGCCAGCACGTCGAACGGATCGAACGACCACGGCCACGGGCGCTCCCACGCGATGCCCGTCGAGGCGATCCGCAACCCGCGCGGGCCGAAGCGCGTGCCGGGCCGGTGCGATGCGGCGGAATCGAACGGCACGCCGGTGATCGCGAGGTCGACGCCGTTCAGGTCGCGGCTGAAACGCCGGCGCATGAAGCTCGTCGCGCCCGCGAAGGTCGGTTCGGCCTGCGTGCCGTAGAGGCTGTCGCGCGTGAATGCGAAATCGTTCTGGCTCATCGTCGGATTCCTGTCGGGTGGGGGACGGCCGCGCGGCTGGCGACCTCGTGCCCGATTCTGCCGCCACGGCATCCGACGAAAAATATGAACTAACATAAGCCGACTTCACGAAACGCGATGTATCGCCATGCTGACCCGATTGAGAGACATGGATTTGCAGTTGCTGCGGCTCTTTCTGACGATCGTCGAAAGCGGCGGCTTCAGCGCCGCGCAGGGCACGCTCGGGATGGCGCCGTCGACGATCAGCACGCAGATGGCCAAGCTCGAGACGCGCCTCGGGTTCCGGCTGTGCGATCGCGGCAAGAGCGGCTTCCGGCTGACGCCGAAGGGCGAACGCGTGCTGCAGTCGACGCGGCGGCTCCTGCATGCGATGGACGTGTTCACGCGCGATACGCAGCACGTATCGGGCACGTTGCTCGGCGAATTGCGCATCGGGCTGTCCGAGCGGCTCGCCCCGGACGTCGTCGAATCGATCGCGGCTGGAGTCGGCGGTTTCCGCGAACGGGCGCCGGACGTGCTGATCGAGATGATCGCGGTGCCGCCCGACGACCTGGAGCGCCGGCTGCTGAAAGGCGAACTGCAGCTCGCGATCGGCTACTTCTCCGGCCACCAGGCCGGCCTGCACTACGCACCGCTGTTCGTCGAGCACCAGTCGCTGCACTGCGGCGCCCGGCATCCGCTGTTTGCGAAAAAGACCGTATCGGTCAACGACATCGCGAACGCGAGCAACGTCGCGCGGCTCTACAAGACGAATACGTCGGGTGCGGCGCTGCGCAACGCGCAACCGACCGCGTTCTCCGAAAACGTCGACGCCGACGTGATCTTCATCCTGTCCGGCGCGCATATCGGCTTCCTGCCCGACCACGTCGCGGCGCCCTGGGTTGCCGCGGGCAAGATGCGACGGCTGCTCCCGAGCAAGCTGAGCCATACGGTCGAATTCCAGCTGGCGACACCGCGGAACTGCGACGGCAGCGAAGCGCTGGAGGCGTTCACCGCGGCGCTCGCCGAACAATTCGGCGGGCTCGACGGCTTCGCAGATCAGTGACGGGCGAGCGCCGCCCGTGTTGCGTCAGACGAGCTGGTCCGACGCGATGACCTGCACGCCCAGCCGCGCGGCGATTGCCGCGTCGAGCATCGCGCGGGCGATCCGCGACGCGGGATTCACGCGCCACTTCGCCGGCAACACGGGGCCGGCCACGTTCAACGCGGACACCAGCAGCCGCTCGCCGAACCTGAATTCGTCGCGGCTGCCGCCGATCAGGCCGGGCCGCACATAAGTGAGCGACGCGAACCCGACACCGGCGAGCGCCTGCTCGACCTCGCCCTTCACGCGGTTGTAGAAGATGCGCGACGCCGAATCCGCGCCGAGTGCGGAATTCAGCACGTAAGCCGGTGTGCCGTAACGGTGCGCGAGCCGCGCGACCGCGAGCGGATAGTCGTGGTCGACGCGCCGGAATGCCGCCTGAGAGCCGGCGGCGCGCATCGTGGTGCCGAGCGCGCAGATCACGGCATCGGCGTGCCACCAGTCGGCCGCGTCGGGCAGATGATCGAAATCGACCTCGAGCGCGCGCATCTTCGGGTGCGGCGACAACGGGCGGCGCGCGAGGACGATCACCTGATCGACCCGCGCATCGGCGAGCGCGACTTCGAGGACGTGACGCCCGACGAGTCCGGTCGCGCCGACGAGCAGCAATTTCATGTCCGGTTCTTCCGTGTGGAGCCTGCGTTGGCGAGCCAGGAACGGCCCGGTTTCCGGCTTCCCACATGATCGTCGGCCGACTCGGCGCCGACAACCTTGCAACATCTCTAAAAGTTACAGACCACGCTCAATCCATATCTCTGAATTGATGCGGCGCGCCATCGGCCGCCGTTCACCCACGCTTCAATTCGTCGCACTTTCCACTTTGTTTCGCAATTTTCATCGCACCCTATCTCTCCAAACACCTTTTTCTTCGACATTTGTACGATAAATAATGTCAAACAATGAAAGAAAGTGCGTCCATTTTTCGTTGTTTTACATTACAAATACATTTCATTCTGTAAGATTCATCTCATTCGTTATCTCTTAATTCACCCGGGAACGCCCATCCAGCTGTCTTAATTCCTCAAGTCATCGTATCGCGGTGCGGCGTCCTCTTTTTTCCGAGACAGACTATGAACCGCACTTTCCGTACGATCTGGAACGACGCACTGGGCGCCTGGGTCGCCACCTCCGAAACCACCCGCGCCAACGGCAAGAAGACCTCGAGCAAGGTGTCGGCGTCCGCTCGCGTGGCCGCCACCCTCTCCGTGGTCGCAGCCGTCGTCGCACCGCTGGACGCCGCGGCGCAAGCGGCGCAACCCGGCACGACGTCCTACTACAGCGTGAACGACGGCGGCAGCGCGGGCGCGAACGTCAACAACGACGGCGCAACGGGCCTGAACGCACTTGCAGCCGGCGTCAACGCGGCGGCAGCGGGCGATGCCGACATTGCGATCGGTTCGGGCGCGACCAGCAGCAGCGGCTCGACGGGCGCAGGCAACATCGCGATCGGCCAGGATGCGCAGGCCCTGACGCCTGGCGGCG
>NZ_JAAGPG010001004.1:0-1684 GCF_017104665.1 Burkholderia sp. Se-20378
GGCCGGCGGCCTGCGCGACGCGTGGCCCGCGCCCGACGAAACCGGCGCGCACGCCCGGCTCGACGCCTTCCTGACGACATCGCTCGCCGGCTACGCGGATGCGCGCGACCTTCCCGACCGTCCCGCGACGAGCCGGCTGTCGCCGTTCCTGCGCTTTGGCAACCTGTCGCCGCGACAGGTGTGGCATGCGGTGCAGGGCGCCGCTAGCGAAGGTGGCGCGGCGGTGGCCGCGGACGCCGACAAATTCCTGAGCGAGCTCGGCTGGCGCGAGTTCAGCTACACGCTGCTGTATCACTTCCCGGCGCTCGCAACCGACAATTTCCGCGCGCAGTTCGATGCGATGCCGTGGCGCGACGATTCCGCCGCGCTGCACGCATGGCAGCGCGGGCTGACCGGCTATCCGCTCGTCGATGCGGGCCTGCGCGAACTGTGGACGACCGGCTGGATGCACAACCGCGTGCGGATGGTCGTCGCGTCGTTCCTGATCAAGCACTTGCTGATCGACTGGCGCGCGGGCGAAGCGTGGTTCTGGGACACGCTGGTCGACGCCGATCCCGCGAACAACGCGGCGAGCTGGCAGTGGGTGGCCGGTTGCGGCGCCGACGCCGCGCCGTATTTCCGCATCTTCAATCCGGTCGCGCAGGGGCAGAAGTTCGATCCGGACGGTGCGTACGTGCGGCGCTGGGTGCCCGAGCTTGCCGGTCTCGATAACGCATCGATCCACGCGCCGTGGGAAGCATCGCCGCTGGAACTCGACGCAGCCGGCGTGCGGCTCGGCGTCGACTATCCGGAGCCGCTCGTCGAGCATGCGGCCGCGCGTGCCCGTGCGCTCGATGCGCTGGCGGCATTGCCGAAGCGCCGTTGACCGCGCGCTCAGGGTGTCGCGTCAGTTGCAGAACGCGACGTGTTCGAGCAACGCGTACGCGACGCCCGAACTGAAATAGGCCGCGCCGCACCACGCGACGAACGCGAGCGTGGCGGCCGCCAGCGCCGCGCGGATCACGCCCATGCCGCGTTGCCCGATGCCGGACGCGCGACACGCGCGTCGTCGATCGGCAGGTGTAGCAGCGCCGCGAGTACGCCGAGTGCGATCGAGCCGATCCACAGCGGCATGTACGAATGCGTCGCGTCGTACACCACCGCGCCGAGCCAGACGCCGAAGAAGCTGCCGAGCTGGTGCCCGAAGAATACGAAGCCGAACAGCGTCGCGATGTAGCGCACGCCGAACACCTGCGAGATCACGCCGTTCGTCAGCGGCACGGTGCCGAGCCACGTGAACCCCATCACGGCCGCGAACACATAGACGCTCGTGGGCGACAGCGGCGCGGCGACGAACACGGCCATCGTGAGCGCACGCATGAGGTACAGCACCGACAGCACGTACTTGCGCCGCAGCAGCCCGCCGAGATGGCCGCACGCATAGGTGCCGGCCACGTTGGTCAGCGCGATCAGCGCGAGCGCGACGCTCGCGTGGCGTGCCGGCAGCTGGCTCGCGCTAGACGGCATCTGGTCGACTTCCTCGAGCAGCCGCGCATCGCGGTTGCGCGACAGGTCCTGGTATTGCTGCTGCAGCGCCTGCTGCGCGCTCTGCGCGTCGGCGAGCTTGCCGTCGAGCTGCGCGAGCTGCGTGTCGACCTGGTGCGTGCTCGCGAGCGACTGCTCGGTCTTCAGGCGCGTCTCGGCC
>NZ_JAAGPG010001005.1:0-1322 GCF_017104665.1 Burkholderia sp. Se-20378
TCGGCAACGCGCAGCAGCAGGCGCTCGAACGGGTCGCGCGCGCCGAGGCACAGGCCGGCGATACGGTGTCGTCGGCGCGCGTGCAGCAGATCGATTTCGACGCCGACCTGGTCGCGTACCGGCTCGGCGGGCCCGCGTTTCCGTTCGAGTATTACCTCGACCGGCTGCAACGCGGCCTGCGCAACGCGCGCATGACGATCATCGACGACCGGCTTGCCGACGGCACGCGGGCGACCGTCGATCTTCGCAATACTCCTGCCGGCGATCTGGCCGGCATCCGTTGACATGTCGCGGCGTAATCCGCATGGGCGGCGCAACACGGCGGCAGGCCGTGGCGCCGCACCGCACGCGGGCGGCGCCGCATCCGGGGTGACATCGTGAGTCTGTTTCATTCGCACGCGCATGATCATGCGCACCACGGCCATGGCCACGACCACCCTCATCACGCGCACCATGGCGCACCGCAGCCGCCCGGCGCGTTCCGCCTGCGCGTCGCCGTTGCGGTGCTGTGCGTGCTGGTCGCGCGCGCGGTCGCGAGCTTCGTGCAGGTGCGGGCCGGCGAGGCGTCGGTGATCACGCGCTTCGGGCGACCGGTGCGCGTGCTGCTCGAACCCGGGCTCGCGTGGCGCCTGCCCGCGCCGATCGATGCGGTGACGCCCGTCGACCTGCGCCTGCACACCACGTCGAGCGGCCTGCAGGACGTCGGCACCCGCGACGGGCTGCGCATCATCGTCGAGGCCTACGTCGCGTGGCGCGTGCCCGCCGATGCGCGCGACATCGGCCGTTTCATGCGTGCGGTCGGCAACGAGCCGGACGAAGCGGCGCGGCAGATCCGCTCGCTCGTCGGCTCCGTGCTGCAGACGACGTCCGCCGGGTACGATCTCGCGTCGCTCGTGAACACCGATCCGGCCCAGGTGAAGATCGGCGAATTCGAAGAGGCACTGCGCAGGCAGATCGACGCGCAGCTCTACGCGGCATACGGCGTTCGCGTCGCCCAGGTCGGGCTCGAACGGCTCACGCTGCCGGCCGTCACGCTCGCCGCGACGGTCGACCGGATGAGCGCCGAACGTGAGACCGTGGCTGCGCAACGTACCGCGGACGGCAATCGCGAGGCCGCGCAGATCCGCTCGGATGCCGAGCGCGACGCGCGCATCGCGCTGGCCGATGCGAACGTGAAAGCGGCCGGCATCGAAGCGCAATCGCGCAAGGACGCGGCCGACATCTACGGCAAGAGCTATGCGGGCAACCCGCACCTGTACACGATGCTGCGTTCGCTCGATACGCTGAACGCGGTGGTCAGCACCAATACGAACCTGATCCTG
>NZ_JAAGPG010001006.1:0-245 GCF_017104665.1 Burkholderia sp. Se-20378
CCTACTTTGTGCTTCTGGTCGTCGTCCTCTCCGTTGTTGGCCGGTTGCTTCGCGGTCGTGGGCATCCGCCCGTCCGGGGTCAGCCTGGGCACCGGCTTCGCGCGTCGTTGGGCTGGCGCTCACGCGCGCGGGTCAAAGCAACAGGCTTGGGTAGAGTCTGACTGTGCTGAGCACGCTGCCTGATGCTGGAGGCTCTGGCGGAGGTGACCCCTGCTGTTTTTTTTTTTTTTTTTAATGACCCGGCC
>NZ_JAAGPG010001007.1:0-1202 GCF_017104665.1 Burkholderia sp. Se-20378
TGAGTTGCAGATCGACGCATTCGGCGAAGTCGCGGCGTTTGGCCGCACCGGGCGCCTGCTGGCCCGCGGTCGCGTGACGGGTCATGCGCACTGGAGCAGCCTGCTGCTGGTGCTGTCGGTCGGGCAGGGTGCCCGGCGGGCCCGGCCGCTGCTGATTCCGGCCGATGCGCTCGACGCCGCATCGTTCAGCGCGCTTTCCGTGCTGGCGAGGACGGCGGGCGCGGCGGGGCGGGCGTGACGGCGGCGCGGTTACCGACCGTAACCAGCGTCCGGCGCGGGAACGCTACAATGTTGCTCCGCGTTGCATCCCTAGTTAATGGATTTGTCAGGTGAGTGAAAAAGAAATCGACCAGGCTCTGGTCGAGCGCGTACAGAAGGGCGACAAGGCAGCGTTCGAACTCCTGGTCTCCAAATACCACCGCAAGATCATTCGGCTGATCTCGCGCCTCGTGCGGGATCCCGCCGAGGTCGAGGATGTGGCCCAGGACGCGTTCATCAAGGCGTATCGTGCGCTGCCGCAATTCCGCGGCGAATCGGCGTTCTATACGTGGTTGTACCGAATTGCCGTCAACACGGCGAAGAACTACCTTGCGACGCAAGGCCGCCGGGCACCGACCTCGACCGAGGCCGATGCGGAGGAAGCGGAAACTTTCTCCGACGCAGACCAACTAAGGGATATCAACACGCCTGAGTCGATGTTGATGAGCAAGCAGATTGCCGAGACGGTCAACGCTGCAATGGCTCTGCTGCCCGAAGAACTGCGCCAGGCAATTACGCTGCGCGAGATCGAGGGCCTGAGCTACGAAGAGATCGCGGAAATGATGGGCTGTCCGATCGGGACGGTTCGATCGCGGATCTTCCGCGCACGCGAGGCAATCGCTGCCAAATTGCGTCCGCTGCTCGATACGCCCGAAGGCAAGCGCTGGTAAGCGCGACAGGCGGAGCGACGCGGGTCGGGGTCTAGTTACGGATAGAGTCGTGAAGTCACGACGGGGTGTGCAAGATGGGGAGCATCATGGGGTCGGTCAATACGCAGTCGCAAGCGTGCTCGCGCGGCGAGCGCCTTTCCGCGCTGGTCGACGGCGAAATGTTCGATGGCCCGGACAACGGGCAGTTTCTGGCTGAGCTCAACCGCGCGGATCGCGCTGCGTGGGCCCAATACCACCTGATCGGCGATGCGCTGCGCTCGGACGAGCTCGCGC
>NZ_JAAGPG010001008.1:0-1366 GCF_017104665.1 Burkholderia sp. Se-20378
TAAGATCGACCGCGACCATGATCGGCGAAATCGACATCTTCGGCGTATTCGTGCCGGCCCCGCTCGTGCTGATGCTGATCGCCTACCTGATCAACATCGTCGTGCGCGCCGTACTCGAGCGCGTCGGCTTCTACCGCCTCGTCTGGCACCGTTCGATCTTCGACCTCGGCATCTACGTATTCGTGTTTGCCGCCGTCGTGATCGTTTCCCACCATCTCGTGGCTACCTAACGTGAAAAAAACCTGGCTCTCGGCAGGGCAAATCCTGCTCACCCTGATCGTCGTCGTCGTGGCCGCCATCGTGCTGTGGCGCATCGTCAACTACTACATGTTCTCGCCGTGGACCCGCGACGGTCACGTGCGCGCCGACGTGATCCAGGTGGCGCCGGACGTGGCGGGCCTCATCACGTCGGTGCAGGTCGCCGACAACCAGGAGGTCAAGCGCGGCCAGGTGCTGTTCGTGATCGACCAGGCCCGCTACACGCTCGCGGAACGGCTCGCCGAAGCCACGCTCGCGCAGCGCCGCGCGACGCTCGCGCAGGCGAAGCGCGAATACGCGCGCAACCTGCAGCTCGGCAACCTGGTCGCGAGCGAGCAGGTCGAGGAAAGCCGCACGCGCGTCGAACAGGGCGAAGCCGCCGTCGCCGATGCGCAGGTGTCGCTCGACACCGCGAAGCTGAACCTGCAACGCACGACGATCGTCAGTCCCGTAGACGGCTACCTGAACGACCGCGCACCGCGCGTCGGCGAATACGTACCGGCCGGCCGCGCGCTGCTGTCGGTCGTCGATCGCAATTCGTTCCGCGTCGACGGCTATTTCGAGGAAACCAAGCTGCGCGGCATCCACATCGGCCAGCCGGTCGACATCATCGTGATGGGCGAACCGCGTGCGCTGCGCGGCCACGTGCAGAGCATCGTCGCCGCGATCGAGGATCGCGACCGCACGCAGGGCGCGAACCTGCTGCCGAACGTGAACCCGGCATTCAGCTGGGTGCGGCTCGCGCAGCGCGTGCCGGTGCGCGTGGTGCTCGACGAAGTACCCGACGATTTCCGGATGATAGCGGGCCGTACCGCGACCGTGTCGATGCGCGACGCCGATACGCGCCGTAAGGACAATGCGAAGCCGGCAGCGGGTGCTTCGGCGGCAGCCGCCGGCACTGCGTCGGTGGTCACGCCGGTATCGACGGCTTCCGGCGCCGCCGCCAGCGCAGCAGGAGCATCGCAATGAAGCGGCACGGTCTGCGCCTCGCCGCGACGCTCGCGCCGCTTGCGCTCGCACTCGGCGCGTGCAAGTCCGTCGGCCCCGATTACACGCTGCCGCAGCAGGCGTACGTGAATGCGCCGCTCGCGAACCATGCGCTCGACGA
>NZ_JAAGPG010001009.1:0-1332 GCF_017104665.1 Burkholderia sp. Se-20378
TCCGGGTCATGGTCGTCGGCCGCATCGCGGGCGGCTTCGGCGAGCGGCACGAACACGCGCTCGCGATCGGCGCCGGCCAGCGCGGCAATGCCCGCGTCGAGCGACGACGCGCGCCAGAACGCGGCGAGCGCGCGCGGCCCCTGCCGCTTCGCGCGGATCAGGAGCCAGGCTTTCATGAGGAGGAAGCACCAGCTGGCGACGGACATCGCCAGCAGCACATAGGCGACGGCATGCGTGATCGCATCGCCGCTTTCGAGGTAGTGGACAACGCCGGTGGGTATCGCCATCGGAGTTTCCCCGTGGTGTCAGCGCAGGCCGAGCACGTCCTGCATGTCGAACAGGCCGGCGCCGCGCGCCGACAGGAAGTGGACCGCGCGCAGCGCGCCCTGCGCGTACGACACGCGGCTCGACGACTTGTGCGTGATCTCGATGCGCTCGCCGATCCCGGCGAACAGCACGGTGTGATCGCCGACGATGTCGCCGCCGCGCACCGCGGCGAAGCCGATCGACGACGGATCGCGCTCGCCCGTCACGCCGTGGCGGCCGTACACCGCGCAATCGTCGAGCGAGCGCCCGAGCGCGCCGGCGACGGCTTCACCCATCATCAGCGCGGTGCCCGACGGCGCGTCGACCTTGTGACGGTGATGCGCCTCGATGATCTCGATGTCGTAGCCATGCGAGAAATGCTTCGCCGCGAATTCGAGCAGCTTCAGCGTGACGTTCACGCCGACGCTCATGTTCGCCGCGAACACGATGCCGATCTTGCCCGCCGCGGCCTGCAGCTCGGCCTTCTGCTCGGCGGTGAAGCCGGTCGTGCCGATCACGAGCTTCACGTCGTGGCGCAGTGCGGCCTCGATATGGGCCATCGTGCCTTCCGGACGCGTGAAATCGATCAGGGTGTCTGCCTGAGCGAACACGGCGTCGAGGTCGGCGGTCAGCTTGACCCCGGTTTCCTTGCCGAGGAACGCGCCGGCGTCCTGGCCGAGGAACGGCGAATCGGCACGGTCGAGCGCGCCGACGAGCTGCGCGTCGGCATCGTTGAGAACGGCTTCGATCAGCATCCGGCCCATTCGGCCCGATGCACCGGCAATCGCAATCTTCATGGCTTTCTACACGACAGGTCTAAAGACGGGCGGCGCCTGCCGCCCGGTTTCCGCACGCGGACTTACTGCGCCGGCGCGGTGATCGGCTGGTTCTGCAGCGTGTCCGAGCCTTGCGGGCCGACCGGCGGCGACGCCTCGTTCGACACGTTCGGCTGCGGCGGGCGATGGAACTGGAACTGCGGCTGGATCGCGGGTGCAGCACCCGGCGGCTGGCCGCCCGGCACCGGCG
>NZ_JAAGPG010001010.1:0-1170 GCF_017104665.1 Burkholderia sp. Se-20378
TCTGCGGGCCGCCGGCGCCGAGGCCGGCCGCTTCGCGCAGCCGGCGCGTTTCGTCGAGGATGCGATGCGCGCGCGCCCAGGCTTCGTCCTCGGTCGCGGCGAGGATCGGGCGGAACGACACGGAGAAGCGCACCTGCCGGCCGTGCTGCGCGGCTTCGGCGCGCACGCGCGTCGTCAGGTCGCGCACCTGGTCGAGCGATTCGCCCCACAGCGCGTAGACGTCCGCGTGCTTGCCGGCCACCGCGAGCGCCGCTTCCGATGCGCCGCCGAAATAGATCGGCACATGCGGCTGCTGGAACGGCTTCACTTCCGAAAAGCCCTGCTTGAACCGGTAGTGCGTGCCGTCGTGATCGAACGGCTGCGCTTCGGTCCAGATCCGCCGCAGGATGCCGAGGTATTCGTCGGTGCGCGCATAGCGCGCGTCGTGGTCGAGGAAGTCGCCGTCGCGTTGCTGCTCGCTGTCCGAGCCGCCGGAGATGAAGTGCACGGCGAGCCGGCCGCGGCTGAACTGGTCGAGCGTCGCGATCTGCCGCGCGGCGAGCGTCGGCGCGGTGAAGCCCGGGCGATGCGCGAGCATGAAGTGAATGCGCTCGGTCGCGGCGGCCGCGAACGCGATCGTCAGCGTCGCCGACGGGCCGGTCGAGTGGTGCGGCACGAGGATCCGGTCGAAGCCGGCCGTCTCGTGTGCGCGTGCAAAGTCACGCACGTAATCGGGATCGACGACAGGGCCGGACGGCGGGTGGATTTCCGACTGCTTCTGGCTCTGGATCATGCCGATGAATTCGACGCTCATCTGGGTCTCCGGTGCAGGGACGACCCGGCGCGTGGCCGGGCAGGAATGGAGCGCAGGTTAACGCCGCGATCATGCGAAACGGAAATAATCAATCCCGATTTGAATATCAGATTTGCATGGTTTGGGTGGGGGTGCGCTGCGCATACGCTGTGGGCTCACGAACGATCGGACGCGCGGGCGCCGGCGAATCCGGCGCGGTGCGTTCCGGATCGCCGATTTCACGAGAAACCGCGCCGCGCGGCGATCGATTGCCGCGATTGTCGCGATTGCCGCCTGTCGGTATCGCTTTCCGTATTACCCAGGGAATCCGTCTCGATGTCCGCCAGCCTTGCCGCTTCCTCGCCGTTGCCGCAGCCGCGTTCGCTGCGCCTCCTGTC
>NZ_JAAGPG010001011.1:0-238 GCF_017104665.1 Burkholderia sp. Se-20378
GAAAAAAAAAACACAATTAGAGATCAAATACCACTTCTGATTCTAAACAGGCAAAGAAACACTAGAGGTACGCATGAGAGCAAGGAAACTACACATGACGGAACTCAGTATAGTATGGACCACTTAAAGAACAAACAGTAGGACTAGCACACATGCGACTGAAACATTCAGAGTCACAATGGTGTCACCAACGACAAAGTTACGTAGCACTGATATGTCACAACAGAAGCACCACAGA
>NZ_JAAGPG010001012.1:0-1522 GCF_017104665.1 Burkholderia sp. Se-20378
TGAGCACCTCCGGATCGGTGAGTCGCGAGTTGGTCATGTGCGTCTGCACCGCGCCGACACCCGCGAAACCGTCGCCGGCGCCGCTGCCGCCGGCAATCGTCTCGTAGTACTGGTAGCGATCGTTGCCGAATGTGAAGTTATTCATCGTTCCCTGGCTCGACGCGACGCAGCCGAGCGCGCCGTACAGCGCGTTGGTGATGGCCGACGACGTCTCGACGTTACCCGACACGACCGCCGCCGGATACTCGGGGTTCAGCATCGAGCGCGCGGGCACGATCACCGTCAGCGGCTTCAGGCAGCCGGCGTTCAGCGGGATGTCGTCGCCGACCAGCGTGCGGAACACGTACAGCACGGCAGCCATGCAGACGGCCTTCGGCGCGTTGAAGTTGTTGTCGAGCTGCGCCGACGTGCCCGTGAAATCAATTTCCGCGCGCCGCGCCGCCCGGTCGACGCGAATCGCGACGCGAATCTCCGCACCGTTGTCGAGCGGATAGCGGTACGCACCGTCCTGCAGCGCGCCGATCACGCGCCGCACGGCCTCTTCCGCGTTGTCCTGCACGTGCCCCATGAACGCGAGCACGACGTCGCGGCCGAACTGCGCGACCATCCGGCGCAGCTCGTCGACGCCTTTCTGGTTCGCGGCGACCTGTGCGCGCAGGTCGGCCATGTTCTGCTCGACGTTGCGCGCCGGGTAGCGGCCCGACGCGAGCAGCGCGCGGGTTTCCGCATCGCGCAGCGTGCCGGCCGACACCAGCTGCCAGTTGTCGATCAGCACGCCCTCCTCGTCGATGTGGGTCGAATCGGGCGGCATCGAGCCCGGCGTCGTGCCGCCGATGTCCGCGTGGTGGCCGCGCGAGCCGACGTAGAACAGCGGCGCGTCCGAGCCGTCCGCGAACACCGGCGTGATGACGGTCACGTCCGGCAGGTGCGTGCCGCCGTGATACGGGTCGTTCAGCATGAACACGTCGCCGTCGCGCATGCGGCCGCGGTTGCGCTCGATCACCGTGCGGATGCTCTCGCCCATCGAGCCGAGGTGCACGGGCATGTGCGGCGCGTTCGCGATCAGGTTGCCGTCACCGTCGAAGATCGCGCACGAGAAGTCGAGGCGCTCCTTGATGTTCACCGAGTACGCGGTGTTCTGCAGCCGCAGCCCCATCTGCTCGGCGATCGACATGAACAGGTTGTTGAAGATCTCGAGCCGCACCGGGTCGGCGTCGGTGCCGAGCGAGCGGCGCGTCGGCAGCGGCGTCGTGCGCGTCAGCACGAGGTTGCCCTGCTCGGTCATCTGCGCGCGCCAGCCGGGCTCGACGACCGTCGTGCCGTTCTTCTCCGCGACGATCGCCGGGCCGTCGATCGCGTCGCCGGCCAGCAGCGTGTCGCGCACGTAGAGCGCCGCGTCGTGCCATTGCCCGCCGGAATGGAAGCGCACCGCGGAGTGGGCGCGCGGCGCGGCAGCGCAGATCGGAAGAGCGCGACGTAGGGAAAGAGTGTGCGAAAGAGAGTCGAAAGCGGTGGCCTCTGA
>NZ_JAAGPG010001013.1:0-1347 GCF_017104665.1 Burkholderia sp. Se-20378
GGCGTCGCACGCGAGGTGACGGCCGACCGGTCGCTTGCCGTGCGCTTCCCGGTGAAATTCTCGCTCGGCCTGCCGGACGGCGACGACCGGGTGCCGGCGCCCGGCGAGCACGGCGGCGGATAGCGCGACGCCACCGGCCGCCGACGATAACGAAACAGGAGACAGCCATGACGAATGGTGCGCAGTACCGCCCAGGACGGGCGTGGTCCATCGCGACGATGCTCGCGTTGATGATGCTGGTGAATTTTCTCGACAAGGTCGTGCTCGGCCTCGTGTCGGTGCCGATGATGCGCGACCTGCATCTGAGCCCGACGCAGTTCGGCGTGATCGGCGGCAGCCTCAACTGGCTGTTCGCGGTAGCGGCGGTCGCGGGCGGCATCGCCGCGAACCGCTGGCCCGCGAAATGGCTGCTGTTCGCGATGGCGGCCGCGTGGGCGCTGCTGCAGTTGCCGATGCTCGCCGCGAGCTCGATCTGGGTCGTCATCGCGTGCCGCGTGCTGCTCGGCATCGGCGAGGGCCCGGCGTCGCCGGTCGCGACGCATGCGATCTACAAATGGTTTCCCGATACGCGGCGCAATCTCCCGGTCGCGCTGCTGCACCAGGGCAGCGCACTCGGCCTGCTGATCGCGGGGCTCGCGATTCCGGTCGTCACGTCGCACTGGGGCTGGCGCGCGAACTTCGCGCTGCTGGCGGTGCTCGGGGCCGTGTGGTGCATCGCGTGGGCGGTGGTCGGCGAGGAGGGCGCGCTGTCGCGCGGCCCGCGCGCGGCGGGCGGCGAACGCGTGCCGTACGGGCGGCTGCTGACCGACCGCACGGTGCTCGGCAACTTTCTCGGCCATTTCGCGGCGAACTGGATTCTCGCGATGACGCTCACGTGGATGCCGACCTACCTGCAGCTCGGGCTCGGCTTCGGGCCGCACGAGGCGGGGCGCATGTTCGCGCTGTTCGTCGCGGTCACGTCGCCGCTCAGTCTCGCACTGGCCTGGCTGTCGCAAACATTGCTCGCGCGCGGCATGCCGTCGCGGCACGGACGCGGCACGTTCATCGCCGTCACGCTCGCCATCGCCGGCGTCATGCTGGCCATGCTGCCGGTGCCGGAAGTGCCGCGCGCGGCGAAGCTCGTGCTGCTGACGCTCGGCAGCGGCCTGACGCTGACGATGTACTCGGTCGGCCCCGCGATGCTCGCCGAGGTGACGCCGGATGCGCAGCGCGGCGGCGTGCTCGCGCTCAGCAACGGCTTCGCGTCGCTCGCGGGCCTCGGTGCGCCCGTCGTCACCGGAATGCTGATCGAGGCGAGCGGCGCGTCGGTCGCGCGCGGCTTCGAACAGGCGAGCGTCGTGTGCGGCG
>NZ_JAAGPG010001014.1:0-250 GCF_017104665.1 Burkholderia sp. Se-20378
GGGGGCGCCGGAGAATTAAAAAAAAAAAAAAAAAAAAAAACTCACACAGACCAGGCAATGTACAAAAGACATCACTCACACAGCAAGCAGACACCGCAAGCTCAGATAACAGCAGACAGGCGACCATGCCTTCACCACATGTCTACCCTGCAGAACTGTCGACCACAGTATCCATTAGTCGCTGACTTTACTGCATGCCAGCTAATCGTGTGCACTACTGCCGGAAACACGCGATGCTGTACTACATACA
>NZ_JAAGPG010001015.1:0-1204 GCF_017104665.1 Burkholderia sp. Se-20378
CGAGTGCGGCGCGCCGGCGGAGCTGAGCGCGGACGCCGAGCCCACGCCGCCGTCGTCGCCACCGCACCCGGCGAGCGCGAGTGCGGCGACGATCGGCAGATAACGCATCTTGCGAATGTTGATCGACATGACTGAAACCTCGATTGTTGAAAGAATCGTTCAGTGCTGCGAAAACGCCGGCAAAAACAATCCCCTCGCCGTTAATCAACAGCGATGAAAATGCCAATGACGGATTATTCGAAAAGACGGCGGCCGACTACGTGAATGTAATCATGGTTTACTGCCCCCTCTGGATTTCCGGATGTCGGTTAACTTGCCGGTTCAAAATGGCCGGGCGCGTGTTGTACTGAATTGATTTCGCGCGCACGACACGGAGCCGCACGCCCTGCGCGGGCGCGCTTTCCCCTTGAACAGACGACCTACAGGGCTGGCCGGGCCTGGTCGCAGGATGGCAGGAAGGCGTGTCGCCATTCCGTAAAAACACCGTTATGCGGCTTCAAGGTTTGTCGGCTTGCTCGAAGGATGCGTAAATATACTTGATGGTTTTAGGTAAAGGAAACGAAAAATTTAGAAATTGCATCTATTGAATTCACGGTGCTTCATTGAATGCTGGAAAGCATTAATACGCATTTCGTTTGCCTGGTATTTTCGTAGTTTTAATCTATTAACGATCCCGCGTGGCTGCGAAAACTACGAAACCCGGCGTGCGGAAGCGTGCTCGGTACAATGCAGCGACGATCCGCTCACCGATTGCCGCGAGGAGGTTCTCCCATGCTACGAGCCCTGTTCCGTATCGCGCCGCTGCGCGCCGTGCTGCTGCTGTTCGCTGCCGTGCTCCTGCTCGGCGGTTGCGCGGGGCTGACGCGCGACCCGGTGAACGTGACCGTCGCCGGGCTCGACCCGCTCGTCGGGCAGGGCCTCGAGATGCGTTTCAGCCTGAAGCTGCGCGTGCAGAACCCCAACGACGCGCCGATCGAATACGACGGCATCTCGGTCTCACTCGACCTGAACGGCACGCCGTTCGCGAGCGGCGTCAGCGATCGCTCGGGCACCGTGCCGCGTTTCGGCGAGGCCGTGCTCGACGTGCCGGTTTCCGTGTCGGCCTTCGCCGCCGCGCGGCAGGCGTGGAACCTGCCCGGCGCGGCCGCGAACGGCGAGTTGCCGTATGCGCTGCGCGGCCGGCTCGCGGGCGGCGTGCTCGGCC
>NZ_JAAGPG010001016.1:0-238 GCF_017104665.1 Burkholderia sp. Se-20378
GAAAAAAAAAAAACACCTCTCCAGACCCCCTCCAGCACCCCCGTTCCTCCGCACCGACAACCACTCCACGCTCTGTCCCCCCTCCTTCACCCGCAGACCCTCCTCGCTCGCCCCCACACGCCCCCCCTCGCCCCCCCGCTCCCCCTGTCTCCCCCCCTCCAGTCACACCCTCGCACCCCCTGCTCCCAGTTTACTCCCCCCTCCCTCACCCACCTCAACACCCCAACTCTCGTCTCCC
>NZ_JAAGPG010001017.1:0-1347 GCF_017104665.1 Burkholderia sp. Se-20378
ATCGGGCGCGGGCGCCGGCGCGACGGGCGCGGGGTTCGCGGGACGGGCGGCGATCAGCCGCTTCGCGGGATCGCTCGGATGGGGCTGGTTCTTCGCCATGATTCGGTACGCAGGGCAGGCGCGTTCGCGCGCGCGGGCAAAAACACGCCGCTGCGCGGCGGCAGCGGCTTGTCCGGCCAGACCCGCTTCGCGGCAGCGGACGCCATTGTAGCGCCCGGCGCGACAGGTCTCGCGGCTTACTTCTTGTCGTGCAGGCTTTCGAGGTAGCGCTGCGCGTCGAGCGCGGCCATGCAGCCCGTGCCGGCGCTGGTGATCGCCTGGCGGTACACGTTGTCCTGCACGTCGCCCGCGGCGAACACGCCCGCGACGCTCGTCGACGTCGCGTTGCCGTGCAGGCCGCTCTTCGTCAGGATATAGCCGTCCTTCATCTCGAGCTGACCCTGGAACAGGTCGGTGTTCGGCTTGTGGCCGATCGCGACGAACACGCCTTGCACGGCGAGATCTTCGGTCGCGCCGGTCTTCACGTTCTTGATGCGCAGGCCCGTGACGCCCGAATCTTCGCCCGTCACTTCGTCGAGCACGTGATCCCACTTGATCACGACGGCGCCTTCCTTTTCCTTCTCCAGCAGGCGGTCGATCAGGATCGGCTCCGCGCGGAACTTGTCGCGGCGGTGGATCACCGTGACCTTCTTCGCGATGCCCGTCAGGTAGAGCGCTTCCTCGACGGCCGTGTTGCCGCCGCCGATCACCGCGACTTCCTGGCCGCGATAGAAGAAGCCGTCGCAGGTCGCGCAGGCCGACACGCCCTTGCCCATGAACAATTCTTCGGACGGGAGGCCGAGATACTGCGCGGACGCGCCGGTCGCGATGATCAGCGAGTCGCACGTGTATTCGCCCGAGTCGCCGATCAGGCGGATCGGCTGCTCGTGCAGCTTCGCGGTGTGGATGTGATCGAACACGATCTCGGTGTTGAAGCGCTCGGCGTGCTCGAGGAAGCGCGCCATCAGCTCCGGACCCTGCACGCCTTTCGCGTCTGCCGGCCAGTTTTCGACGTCGGTCGTGGTCATCAGCTGGCCGCCCTGCGCGATGCCGGTGATCAGCACCGGGGACAGGTTGGCGCGTGCCGCGTAGACGGCAGCCGTGTAGCCGGCGGGGCCGGAACCGAGAATCAGGACTTTGGCGTGTTTGGGCGTGGACATGTGCGAATCCGTAAAAGGCGGCCGCGGCGGGCGGGGTAGGGCTCGCCGTACGATCCGGGTTGACCGGGATGCCGTCATAGATGGGTATCAGACGCGCATTATAAAGGCCCCGTTGCTGCGTTGCCGAACGAGAGTTTCAATCGAGGCG
>NZ_JAAGPG010001018.1:0-240 GCF_017104665.1 Burkholderia sp. Se-20378
TGGCATTAAAAAAAAAAAAAAAAAAACAAACATGCGGTCATGCACACATAACACGCCACATACCACACTCAACACAAACACGAAGCGAATTACAGACACAGTCCACGATCCAACATACTAGCAGCAGTCACTCATAGCAAGCCGCAACACAAGTCCAACCCGCTGTACCACTCACTGCTACCATATCGCCAACCGACCATCTAGCACGTACAACACTATCAAGTCAGATCAAACCCTCAA
>NZ_JAAGPG010000102.1:0-21167 GCF_017104665.1 Burkholderia sp. Se-20378
GCCGCCGTGGGCGGTGGCGCGGGCGCGGCGCTGGGCGGCCACGTGTCGCGCAACAACTCGCGTTCCAACGATCATCACCACGGCAACAAGCACAAGAACAAGAAGCGCTACAAGCACGACTGACCGACGGTTCCCCGGCAAGTGTCGACGGTGCCGGGGGCCGTGCATGAATGGCGACGGAGGCGGTCAGGCGGTCAAGCCGTCTTTCCGTCGCCGATGATCAGCGCGTTGAGCACCAGATCGGAGATCGTGCGGTAAGCCGCGTCGAAATCGTCGTTTCCCAGCGCACGCTTGCCGAGCACCAGCAGCATCTGGGGCGCGAAATCCGCATACGCTTGCGTGGCGGCCCAGATCAGGAAGAACAGGTGCTCGGCATCGACCTGTCTCACCTTGCCTTCCTCGATCCAGCGTTCGAGCACCCGGATGTCGTCGCGCAACACCGGAATCAGTTGTTTGCGGATTTCCTTTCCGTAGGTCTTGGCCCCGCCGATGATCTCCAGCGCAAAAACCCGCGATCCATGCGGGCGATTCCTGGAGAATTCGAGTTTGGCCCGGATATAGGCCGACATGGCTTCCGCGGGCTCGTGATCGGGCGCCGCAAACTCCCGCATCCTGCCGAGCCAGTCCCGCAAGACGTCGTCCAGCACGCGTTGGTAGAGCGCCAGCTTCGTGGGGAAGTAGTACATCAGGTTCTGCTTCGACAGGCCGGCGGCCGCCGCGATAGTCGCAACGGAACTGCCCGCGAATCCGTCAATGGCAAACGATTCTTCGGCAGCGGCGAGAATGGTCGCCTCGAGACTGTCGCGCAGCACTTCGCGCCGGCCGTGAGGCCGGCCGGGCGTTCCTGCAGTCGGCTCGGACGGGTTCCTCACGATGTTTCCTCCCGCATGTCGGGCCGGCGGCGTCGCCCGCTCAACGCGTGCCTGCTTCAGGATAGGTGATGCGCTCAGGCGCGCGCTGCATGATGACCTTCCCGGCACGGATCGACAATCGCACCTTGGCCTGTGTGCGCACCACTTCATAGTCGCAATCCGCGTCGAGGATCAGCAGATTGGCCGGCCGCCCGACAGCGATGCCATAGCGGTCCCCCAGGGACATCGCATCGGCGCTGTGCTCCGTCACGAAGTCGAGGCAGCGCTGCAAGTCTTCGTAGCCGAGCATGTGGCACACGTGCAAGCCGACGTCGAGGATGCGCAGGATGTTGCCGTTGCCGATGGGATACCACGGATCCTTGATCGAATCCTGTCCGAAGCACACGTTGATGCCGGCGCGATCGAGTTCCGCGACACGCGTAATGCCGCGTCGTTTCGGGAAGGTGTCGAAACGCCCCTGCAAGTGGATGCTTTCGGTCGGACACGAGACAAAATGGATTTCCGACCGCTTCAGCAACCGGAACAGCTTCGAGCAGTAGGCGTTGTCGTAGGAGCCCATCGCGGTCGTGTGGCTCGCGGTGACGCGCGTGCCCATTCCGCGAACCCGCGCTTCCTCGGCAAGCACTTCCAGGAAGCGCGACTGAGGATCGTCGGTTTCGTCGCAATGAACGTCGACCAGGCAGTCCTTGCGTTCCGCGAGTTCCATCAGGAACTTGATGGAGCTCACGCCCTGGTCGCGCGTGTTCTCGAAATGCGGAATGCCGCCCACGACGTCGGCCCCCATTTCGATCGCGCGCTCCATCAGCGCACGCCCGTTCTCGAACGACTCGATGCCTTCCTGAGGGAAGGCGACGATCTGCAGATCGATGAGATCGCGTGCTTCGTCCCTGACCTCGAGCATCGCCTGCAACGCGGCAAGCGTGTGGTCGGTGACGTCCACGTGCGTGCGCACGTGCTGGATGCCGTTGTCGCGCAACATGCCGATCGTGGTGTGGGCGCGAGTTTTCGTATCTTCATGGGTTATGGTGGCCTTGCGCTGGCCCCACCGCTCGATACCTTCGAACAGCGTGCCGCTCATGTTCCACTCGGGTTCACCGGCGGTCAGCGTCGCATCCAGGTGGATATGCGGCTCGACCAGCGGCGGGATGACGAGATTGCTGCCCGCATCGATGACGTCGTCCCCTTGAGACGTCAGCGGCGACGGCTGGAGGTCGATGCCGCGAATCGTGTCCGCCTCGATGTCGATCGTGAAGAGGCCGCTACGGCCGCGCAATCTGGCGTTGATGATTTTCATGAGGATTCCTGTAGTTGTGGGAACGGGAGGGCGCGCAGCGGAATCATTCACCCTGAACGGACGGCTCGCGCGTGAACGCGCGGGCAATCTGCAGCAGCACGATGTAGGCGGCGGCGGACGCCGCGATGCCGACGATCGGCGCGATCCACGGCGACGTATAGGCGAGTCCGGCGCCGATTGCATACGCGGCCAGGCCGACCAGGTTGAAGCGCGGAAGGCGGGCGGCGGCAAGCGACGGGTATTGCCCGCGATGGCGGTACCAGTAGTCCGCCATGATCACGCCGCCGACCGGCGGAATGATCGAGCCGAGCAGCACCAGGAACGGAATCAGCAACTCGTACATCCCGCCGACCGCGAGCACGATGCCGATCGCCGCGCCCACGAGTACGAGCGTGCGGCGCCGTTCGGTGCGCAGCAGATGGCATCCGGCGGCCGCTACGTTGTACATCGTCGGCCCCTGGATGGTCCAGAGATTGAGGCACAGCATCACGACCGCCGCGATCGACAGGCCCTGCAGCATCATCACCTCGACGATGTCGGCTTGCTGATAGACGATCGCGCAGTATGCGCCCGCGATGATCATCAGGCCATTACCCGCGAAGAATCCGATCATGCTGGCCGCGACGGCGCTGCGCGCGCTGCGTGCGAGGCGGGTCCAGTTGGTTGCCTGGGTCGCGCCGCTGGCAAAGGTGCCGATGACCATCGTCACGGCGGCCGAGAACGGCATCGGATGAGACGGCGCGACATGCGTGAGGCCGGCCCACCCGCCGATATCGCGGGTGGCGATCCACATCGACGTCATCAGAAGCACGAACATCAACGGCACGGAGACGCGCGACAGCACATCCATGCCGCGATAGCCGATGATGGCCGTGATGGAAAATCCGAAGCCGAAGAGGATCATCAACGGCGTGGTAACGGAGGGCGGCCAACCCAGCAGCTTGACCAATACGATCGCCACCGTCGCGGTTCCCCATGCGTACCAGCCGAGTTCGGCGAAGCCGAGCAGGAAATCGGACAGCTTGCTGCCCACTTCCCCGAAGCAGAATCGCCCCATCAGCACTGCGTTCAGGCCGCTGCGGGCCGCAATCAGCGCGAGCGATGCCGCATAGGCGGCGAGCAACAGGTTTCCGATGACGGCGATCTGGATCATGCTGACGACGTCGAAGGCGACACCGATCTTGCCGCCGGCAAACATCGTTCCCGTGAAGAACGTGAAACTCAACAACACCATCGTGATGGACAGAAATCCGGTGCGTTTCTCGAGCGGGACTTCGCTCAGCGAGAATTCTCCGTGATCCGATCCGTCCATCGGGCTTGCATCCCGGTTCGTGGGCATCTTGTCTCCCGTCAGCGATTGGGTTGGGTCTGAAAGGGGTTACGGGGCCGTGCTTGGATGGGTGACGCGCTGTTTCAGCGCGTCATTCTGTCAGTCCAAAATTTTTACAAGGGTAAAAATTTCGTCCGGATGGATGGCGGGAACGTTCGCCGGGCCGGTCCGGTTCGCGCGCGGCAGGCGTTTCGCGTATCGGCCGATCCGGCGCGCCGCATGCCGCGGGCGAGCGCGCATGTCGAGCCGATGTTTCCGGTTTACGCACCCTGGCAACGCAGGTGCGTGCGGCTGGCGGCAGGCTGACCGACCCGTCCAACAACGGCGATCGAGGATGGCAGCGCGCCCCCGCCAGACCTGGACACCATCGATCGTCGCGGCTTTCACGACAATCCATTTCGACGCTGGCTGGGGCTGCCCGGGCGGCGAATCTTCAGCCGACCAGACTCACGGAACGGCGCAACGTCGATTCATCAGACCAATGCATCGGTTTTTACCCGCTTGCCTCCGTGAAATTGCCGTGCTAATTTTTCATGAAATTTCTCGGCGCAATTTTCACGGGAGTCCGCATGTTCGTGCAGTCCGACCGTCACGTCGCAAGCTACTACGCCGGCACCTACCCGGCGCCGATCCCGCATCGTCCGGAACTGGACGAACGCATCGACGCCGACGTGCTCGTCGTCGGCGCGGGTTTCAGCGGGCTGCATACGGCGTTGCGCCTGGCGCTGGCCGGCAAGCGGGTCGTCGTGCTCGAAGCGAGCCGCGTCGCGTGGGCCGCGTCGGGCCGCAACGGCGGGCAGGCGCTGCTCGGCTGGTCGTGCGACATGCAGCCGCTCGAGGATTCGCTCGGCCGCGACGGCGCGCGCGTGCTGTGGGACAGCATGCGCTGGGCCGCGGCCGAGGTGCGCGATCTGCCCGTGCGTCACGGTTTCGACATCGACTACCGGCCCGGCAGCCTGTCGGCGGGCGTACGGCCGCGGCGCGTCGCGATGCTCGAGCAGGCGCGCGACGAGGCGGCCGAGCGCTGGGGCCACGATCGGCCGCGCGTGATCGGCCGTCACGAGCTGCCCGAGTGGCTCGGCGGCACACGCTCGCGTGCTCCGGGCGACGATCCCCAGGCCGGCCCCCGCACCCCGCGGACGCTCGCGCGCCGCTCTGCCGGTCGGCACGTACCAGGTCGCGACCGCGCCGCTCGCGCCCGACGTTGCCCGTTCGCTGCTGCCGCAGAACAGTTGCGTGATCGACAACCAGTTCGTGCCCGACTATTTCCGCCTGAGCCCCGACAACCGGCTGCTGTTCGGCGGCGGCTGCACGTATCTCGGCGGCATTCCGGCCGATATCGCGGCGGCGACGCGCCCGCACCTCGAACGCGTGTTCCCGCAACTGGCCGGCGTGCCGCTCGATTACGCGTGGGGCGGCCATATCGACATCAGCATGCGCCGCACGCCGGACATCGGCCGCCACGGGCAGCGTTTCTGGCTGCAGGGGTTCTCGGGGCACGGCGTGCTGCCGACGCTCGCCGGTGCGCGCGCGGTGGCCGACGCGGTGCTCGGCGACGAACGCCTGCTCGCGCAGTACCAGCGCATCCGCAATCCGCGCTTTCCTGGCGGCGACCGGCTCGCCGCGCCGCTGGAAGCGATCGGCAAGGCCTGGTACCGTCTGCGCGATACCGTCTGACTGCACCGGAACCCATCATGAATGAACAGGAAGAGATAGAAAGCCTGGCGATCCTGATCCGCGACCTGCGCAAGCATCGCAAGGTCACGCTCAACGATCTCGCGGAACGGATCGGCCGCTCGGTCGGCTTTCTGTCGCAGGTCGAGCGCGGGCTGTCGCGCCCGACGGTGGCGGATCTCACCGCGATCGGCGAGGCGCTCGGCGTGCCGACCACCTATTTCTACAGCCTGAGCAAACCGCGCAGCGTGCCGTGGGTGACGCGGCCCGACGAGCGGCGCACCGTGTATTACGCGGCCGGCATCACCGACATCCTCGTGTCGCCGAACATGCGCTCGCGCTTCTCGATTCTCGAAAGCCATCTCGCGCCGGGGGCAAGCAGCGGCGAGCGGCCCGTCGACGACAGCGACGAGCAGGGCGGCTTCGTGCTCGAAGGAGAGTTGACGGTCTGGATCGACGGCGACGATACGCCCGTCACGCTCGGCCCGAACGACGCATTCCAGCTTCCCGCGCACAAGCGCTTTCGCTATGCCAACTTGACCGACGCGCCGACGCGCGTGATCTGGGTATTCACCTGAGTTGTCGGCGGGGCGGGCGGTGCCGCAGGCCGCCGCGCCACGCATCCTGTTTGCAGTACTGATTTAAATGCGGCGTGCGTGGTCGAGTGTGCCGCATGAATCCGGTTCGCCGCGCTGCGGCACCGCCATACAAGACATGGAAAGGATGAGACATGGCTGACGTCGTTCCCGCGCTGGTCGATGAAGTCCGCGCATTCCGGCAGGCGCACCCCGAGATCCGTTATGTCGACCTGATCTGCCTCGACCTGCCCGGACATTTCTACGGCAAGCGCTACCCGATCGATGCGCTCGAAAAAGTGGCGGCCGGCTCGTTGCTGAAGCTGCCGCAGAACTGCATCCTGCTCGGCACGCAGGGCGGCCTCTACAAGATCGGCGACTACTGTTTCAACGACGGCGACCCGGACGCCGTGCGCCGGCTGATCCCCGGCACGCTGAAGCCGGTGACCTGGGAGAAGCAGCCGCTCGGCCAGATGCTGATCACGACGGACGGCACCGATGCGCCGGTCGAGTTCGAGCCGCGCGAGGTGCTCGCGCGCGTGCTGAAGCGGCTCGCGCGGCGCGGCATCCGGCCGGTCGTCGCGTTCGAGCTCGAGTTCTACCTGTTCGCCGCGCAGCTCGAAGAGGGGATGCCGAAGTATCCGCGCGACCGCCTGTCCGATGATCGCGACGATCAGCCGAACATGCATATCGAGCGCCTGTCGCGCTTCTCCGACGTGCTGCATGAAATGGTCGACGTTGCGTGCACGCAGGGAATCGACGCGACCGTGATCACCGCCGAGCTCGGGCCCGGCCAGTTCGAGATCAACTTCGGCCATTGCGACGACGGGCTGCGCGCGGCCGACTGGTCGGCGATGTTCTGCCGCAGCACGCGCGGCGTCGCGTTGCAGCACGGCTATCGCGCGAGCTTCATGGGCAAGCCGTACCTGCATGCGCCGGGCAGCGGGATGCACGTGCACGTGAGTCTTTACGACGATGCGGGGCGCAACCTGCTCGCGGCGGACGGGCAGCGGCCGCTGCGGCACGCGGTGGCCGGATGCCTCGCATTGCTGCCGCATTGCATGCCGGTGTTTGCGCCGAATCACAACGCGTTCCGGCGTTACGGTTCGATGGTGAACGCGGCGAGCCGCGCGAGCTGGGGTTTCGAGGATCGCGATGCGTGCATCCGGATTCCCGAGTCGGACGCGCGCAACCTGCGGATCGAGCATCGACTCGCGAGTGCGGACGCGAACCCGTACCTCGTGCTCGCGGCGATTCTCACCGGCATGGAGCACGGGCTCGACGCGAAGCTCGAGCCGATCGCGCCGCTCAACGAGGATCGCGGCAGCGGGATCGACTTTCCGAAGGAGATGCTGTCGGCGGTCGCCGAGATGCAGGATCACGCGGCCGTGCGCGAAGGGCTCGGCAGCGAGTTCGTGATGGTGTATTGCGAGAACAAGCGGCAGGAGGAGCTGGATTTCCGCAATGAAATCGGGGCGCGGGAGTATCGGTGGTTCTTGTGATCGACTGAGCGACCGGGCACTCGCCCGCTGCGCAAGCCGCCGGACAACGAGCCGGCGCGACAACCTGCATCAGGCCGGCCGCATGCATGACCGCATGCACGGCCGGCGCGTAGCGCACGCCGCTCGGCGCGTGCGCCCGCGCTTCGTTCGACCGTGCGTCGGTCAGCCGACCGCCGCGGCCCGCATCGTCCATGCACGCCCCTTCAGCGGCGCGTGCACTTTCGGACGAATAGGCAACATTCTCACAATTTCGAGTCTTACCGGCGCGGCACGTGCCGACTATAGTTTTCCGGTTTCCCCGTCCTTTATCGCGCGCATTCGGCGATGCGAGCTTTCGCATCGATGCATCGCGCGCGCAAGCGCCGCGGGTTCGTCCAGTGCGTTCGTGCCGCGACGGCATGCGTGCGACCAGCCGGATGCGTCGTCCCGCTCACCGCAGCCGGCTGTCGAACCCGGTTCCCCACAGAATAGGTCAGACAGAATGACAGATATCACCATCAACGGTCAGCGGCATCAGTTCGCTGGCGATCCCGACATGCCGCTGCTCTGGTACCTGCGCGACGAACTCGGGCTGACGGGAACGAAGTTCGGCTGCGGCATGGCGCTGTGCGGTGCATGCACGGTTCATGTCGAAGGTCAGCCGATGCGCGCGTGCGTGACGCCGATCGGTACGCTCGCCGGCCGCAACGTCACGACGATCGAGGCCGCACACGAGAAGAAGGTCGGCCAGGCCGTGCAGAAAGCGTGGATCGACGAACAGGTGCCGCAGTGCGGCTATTGCCAGTCCGGGCAGGTGATGTCGGCGGTCGCGCTGCTGACCGCGAAACCCGATCCGACGGATGGCGACATCGATGCCGCGATGAGCGGGAACATCTGCCGCTGTGCGACCTATCAGCGGATTCGCGTCGCGATCCACAAAGCCGCGGAGAACCTCAAGGCATGAGCCAGTCCACTCGCTCCCGGCAATCGGCCGGCACGCCGGAATCCGCAGACGGCATCGCATCGGCTTCGCGCCGCAAGTTTCTCGGCAACATGGCTGCGCTCACGCTCGCGGTTGGTTTCAGCGGCGAGATCGCGCTCGCCAAATCGGTCACGCCGGCCACCGCAGGCGTGTCGTTCGAGCCGAACGCCTTCATCCGGATCGGCGCCGACGGCATCGTCAGCGTCGTGTCCGAGTACCTCGAAATGGGACAGGGCACGTTCACCGGCATCGCGACGCTCGCGGCGGACGAACTCGACATCGGTCTCGACAAGGTGCGGGTCGTGGCGGCACAGGCCGATGCGACGCGCTACGTGAACCCGATGTTCGCGAAGATGGGCTGGAAGATTCAGGCAACGGGCGGCAGTACCGCGATGGCCGGCTCGTGGACGGTGATGCGCGAAGCGGCCGCCGCCGCGCGCGCGATGCTGCTGTCGGCCGCCGCACGGAAGTGGAAGGTCGATCCGGCGGCGCTGCGCATCGAGGACGGCGTGATCGTCCACGCCGCATCGGGCCGCCGCGCGGGTTTCGGCCAGTTCGCGGCCGATGCGGCGTGCGAGCCGGTGCCGTCGAAGGGGGCCGTCAAGCAGCGGGCCGACTTCAAGCTGATCGGCAAACGCGACACGCGGCGCGTCGATATTCCCGCGAAGGTCAACGGTTCGGCGATCTATACGCAGGACGTGAAGCTGCCCGGCATGCTGGTCGCGGTGATCGCCCATCCTCCGCGCATGTGGGGCAAGGTCCGTCACGTCGACGCGAGCAAGGCGAAGGCGATCCCCGGCGTGGTCGCGGTCGTCGAGGTGCCGGGCGACGACAACGTGCAGGGCGGCGTCGCGGTGCTGGCGCGCAATACGTGGGTGGCGCGCCAGGGGCGCGACGCACTGAAGATCACGTGGGACGATACGCACGCGCTTGCGCTCGGTTCCGCCGACATCTCGAAGCAGTACCGGGCCGCGCTCGACAAGCCGGGCGTGGTCGCTGCAACACGCGGCAACGTGGTGAGCGAAGCGCCTTCGGGCGGCAAGTTCATCGACGCGACCTTCGAGCAGCCGTATCTGTCGCACGCGCCGATGGAGCCGCTGAATTGCGTCGTGTGGTTGCACGCGGATCGCTGCGAGATCTGGAACGGCGAGCAGTGGCATACCGGCGACCAGGTCATCGTCGCGAAGGAAGTCGGCCTCAAGCCGGAGCAGGTGACGATCAACCAGCTGTACGCGGGCGGCAGCTTCGGCCGCCGCGCGAACCCGGTCGGCGACTACGTGTGCGAGGCGGCGCGGATCGCCCGCGCTGCGCGTGCGCAGGGGATCGACGCGCCGGTCAAGCTCGTGTGGATGCGCGAGGACGACATGCGCGCCGGCTTCTACCGGCCGGCGACCCTGCACCGGGTCCGGCTCGCCGTGGACAAGGGCGGGAACCTCGTGTCGTGGAACCAGGACGTGGTGGGGCAGAGCTTCTTCGCACCGCTGCCGTCGGGCGTCGATCCGACGCTCGTCGAAGGGTCCGCGGATATCCCGTACGAGATCCCGAACTTCAAGGTGACGCAGCACATCCAGACGCTCGCGGTGAAAACGCAATGGATGCGCTCGGTCGGCCATACGCATGCGGCGTTCGTCGGCGAGACGCTGATGGACGAGGCCGCGCATGCGGCAGGCAAGGACCCGTACGCGTTCCGCCGTGCGTTGCTCGCGAAGATGCCGCGCCATCGCGGCGTACTCGACCTGGTCGCGCAAAAGGCCGGCTGGTCGGCGCCGCTGCGTGCCGGTGCGCCCGGCACGAAGCGCGGGCGAGGCATCGCACTGCAGTTCGCGTTCGGCACGTACGTGGCGCAGGTCGCGGAGGTCACGGTGCTGCAGGACGGCACGTTCACGATCGATCGCATCGTCTGCGCGGTCGATTGCGGCACCGTCGTGAATCCCGATGTGGTCGCGTCGCAGGTGGAAGGCGGGATCGGTTTCGGCCTCACGTTCCTGCGCGCGGCGATCACGCTGGAAAACGGGCGCGTGCAGCAAGGCAACTTCAACGACTACCCGGTATTGCGCATGAACGGTATGCCGCATGTCGAAGTGCACGTGGTGCCGTCGCAGGCGCCGCCGAGCGGTATCGGCGAACCCGGCGTGCCGCCGGCCGCGCCGGCCGTCGCGAATGCGCTGACGGCCGCAACCGGCACCACGTTCCGGTCGCTGCCGATGCGCGACACGCTGCGTCCGGCCTGACCGTTCGCGTTCCTATCGAATTCAAGAGAAGCATCCATCGTGAAATTTCGTCGAGTCATCGGCTATGCCGTTGCGGCCGTCGTCGTGGTCGCGGCCGGTGTGGCCGGCCGCGCGTGGCTGACCCCCGCCGGCACCGAGCCCCAACCGCCGGTTGCCGGCACGCCGGCCGACCTGCCTGCGACCCTCGCGCGTGGCGAGTATCTGGCGAAGGCCGCCGATTGCGTCGCGTGCCATACGGCCGTGGGCGGCACGCCTTACGCCGGCGGCAGGCCGTTCAAGCTGCCGTTCGGGCAGCTGTATTCCACCAACATCACGCCGGACAAGGCAACCGGCATCGGCAACTGGTCGGACGACGCGTTCGTTCGCGCGGTGCGCGAAGGCGTGGGTTCGCACGGCAATCTGTATCCGGCGATGCCGTACACGTCGTATGCCGAAATGAGTCGCGACGACGTGCTGGCGATCCGGCAGTACCTGATGACGCTCGAACCGGTGCATCAGGCCCCGCCCGAAAACGACCTGTCGTTCCCGTTCAACCAGCGTTGGGGCCTGGCCGCGTGGAACGCCGTGTTCTTCCGCGGGCAGCGCTTCGCGCCGGATCCGAAGCAGAGCGTGGAATGGAATCGCGGCGCCTATCTGGCCGGCGCGCTCGGCCATTGCGGCGAATGCCATACGCCGCGCAACGTCGGCTTCGCGATGAAGTCGCGCGACTATCTGTCCGGTGCCGACATCGAAGGCTGGAAGGCCTACAACACGACGTCGGACCAGGCATACGGCCTCGGTTCGTGGACCGACGAACAGATTGCGCAATATCTGTCGCGCGGCCACGCGCCGGGACGCAGCTCGGCGGCCGGCCCGATGGCGGACGTGGTCGAGCATAGCCTGCAGTACCTGACGCAGAACGACATCGCGTCGATGGTCGTGTATCTGCGCGGCGTGAGTCCGGTCACGGGCGGGCGGACGGGCAAGATCGAACTCGATCCGTCCGCCGCGCGTGCGTCGAACGCGGTGCTGCCGGGCGCGGCGTCGCTGCCGCAGGCGCTCGAGCGTGGCCAGCGGCTCTTTGCCGGCGACTGCGCGGGCTGTCACCAGTGGAACGGCGCCGGTCGCCAGAGCGAGTATGCGTCGCTCGTCGGCGCGCATGCGGTCAACGACCCGTCCGGCGCGGCGCTCGTCCAGGTGCTGCTGCACGGCACCAGCCTGACCGTCGGCGGCCGCACGCAGCAGATGCCCGGTTTCGGCGCCGCGTACGGCGATGCCGATATCGCGGCGGTCGCGAACTTCGTGCTGAGTCACTTCGGCTCGAAGCAAGGCGTGGTCACCGCCGAGCAAGTCGGCAAGGCGCGCGCGCAATGACGGTCGGCGGCCGCAGGAAGACGCGCGGTTTTGCCTGAACGGCTGCGTCAGGACGATTCGGGAAGTCGTGCGCGGTTCATCGAACGACACGACTTCCCGACGTAACGCACCATCATCGAGGCCTATCGATTCCGCAGTGATGGCATCGGCAGGCCCGCCCCCCACGTATTCGCGAGCGCTTCGATTTCGGCGATCGGATCGACCGCCTGCGCGGCTGCGTACGTGTCGTTGCCGAATAGCCGCTGGGCGAACTCGCGTGCGCGCAGCGTGATCGCCGCGGTTTTCCGGCTGCGCCGCTGCGTGAACGACGCGAGTGCAGCGTCGAGGTCGCTGTCGTTGCTCTTTCCATGCTCGTCGAGGCAGCGGGCGAGATGCCACGCGTCCTCGAGCGCCTGGCACGCGCCCTGTCCGGAGGTGGGGAGCGGCGCGTGCGCGGCGTCGCCGATCAGCAGCACATTGCCGCGATGCCATACATCGACGGGGTCGAGATCGTGCACGGGGATCTTCGCGATCGTGCCCGGCTGCGTTGCGCGCATGACGTCTGCGATGGGTGCTGGCCACCCGTTGAAGAGCCGTTCGAGCAGCGGGCCGGGATCTTCCGGCGCCGAATCGTCGTTGTCGTGATGGTCGATCTCTGCTTCGGCCCGGGCTGCGGCCCAGTACATGCGATGCCGGTCCAGCGCGACGATGCCGAATCGCTCGCGCTGGCCCCAGTAGTCGAATATCGACACGTCGTCGACCAGCGGTACATCGCTCTGCGCCACGCCGATCCAGTTGACGAATCCTTGATACACGGGGGTGGCGTCGCCGACCACATGACGTCGTGCGACGGAGTTCATGCGGCCGTCCGCGCCGATCACGAGATCGGGGGTGATCGTTGCGCCGTTGTCGAAATGAACGACAGCACGACCGTCGATGCCGGTGTCGATGGCTGTCGCGCAGTGGCCGAAGCAGACTTCGATGTCGTGTGCGGCGACGTGCCGAGCCAGCACGGCCTGCAGGTCGCGCCGCAGTATCGAGCGCGTTGGAAACCCCATGTAGCGATCGAGTTCGCCGATGTCGACGCGCTTGAACGGGGTGCCGTCCCGATCCATGCACCGCATCGCGCGCAGGTGGCCGCTGACTTCGACGATGTCCGGCAGCAGGCCGAGTTGCTCGAGCACGAAGCCGGCATTCGGCCATAACACGACGCCGGCGCCCATCGTCGTCTCGGACGGCCTGCGTTCGTAGAGCCGTATCCGGTGCCCCTGCCGGCCAAGCGCGAGCGCGGTGCTCATGCCGGCCACGCCGGCGCCGAGAATGGCGATATCCATGTTGTTGCTCCCGTAGGTGTTTGCGCGTGCTCGCGTCGTCGCGGGTGCGTGTGTCAGCGGCCACGCCTTGACTGGATCCGCATCGTAAATTACGGTCACGAACGGGATAAGCCGTGAAAAACGGCGAGCTTTGATACCTCAAACGGGATAATGATGCGCAGCAAGCTGGATCTGAACGCGGTGCGCGTGTTCGTGTCGGTCGTCGACGAAGGCAGCTTCGCCGGCGCCGCGCGTGTGCTGTCGATACCGGGTTCCAACGTGAGCCGCCATGTGGCGCAACTGGAGTCGAGGCTCGGTGTGCGCTTGCTGGAGCGCAGCACGCGGCACCTTCGCATGACGGAGGCCGGGCGCCTGCTGCACGAGCGCGCGAAGCCGATGCTCGATGCATTGACGCTTGCCGAATTCGAACTGACCTCGCAGCAAACGGAGTTGCGTGGCGTGCTGAAGCTCTGCGTGCCCGGCGAAATCGGGCCGCGCATGCTCGGGCCGATCGTCGCGGAATTCGCGAGCCGCCATCCGCGTGTCGAAATCGACTGCGATACCAGTCTCGCGGGCGTCTCGACGTTGCGCGACGATATCGACCTGTCGATCATCGTCAGTCGCGGCAAGCTGGACGACAGTGCGTTCGTCGTCAGGCCGCTCGTGAGCTTGCCGAGCGTCGTCGTGGCGGCGCCGTCGCTGATCGAACGCACGGGCATGCCGACCCGGACGGAGCAGCTCAGGCAATTGCCGTGCATCACGACGTTGAGCACGCTGAAAGGGCAGCCGTGGCAGTTCGCTGACGACGACGGGCGGATTCACAAGATTCCGGTCGCGAGCCGGTATCGCGTCAATAGCGGCGAGATGGCGGGCCTGGCGGCGGTGAACGGGATCGGCTTCGCGATTCTCGTCGAACGCGGGTGCGCGGCCGAGCTGGCCGCCGGGCGGCTGGTGCGCGTGCCGCTGGAGATGACGCCTGCGCCGCTCGAATTGCTGGGCGCCTATTCGAGCCGCAATTCGGTCAATGCGAAGATCCGCGAGTTGCTGCAGTTGATGCAGGCGCGTCTTTCGGCGGACGGTGCGATACCGTCATGACGATCGTTTCGGCAATGCACGCCAGTAACGTAATTCTTCGATTGGCGCGCCTTCGATCTCGAACGTCTTGATGTCGTCTTCGGCGACGAAGCCCTCGCGTTCATAGAACGCCCGGGCACGACGGTTCTTGAACAGCACCCAGAGCGACACCCACTTGTGGCCCGTGTCATGCAGCGCATGGCATGCATGGTCGACCAGCGCCGCACCGACGCCTTGCCCGCAATGCGCGGGATGCAGGTAGATCGCTTCGATTTCGCCCCAGGTGCGATCCTTGTCGGTGTCGCGCGTCGGACCGTAGGCGATCCAGCCGATGGGCTCGCCTTCGGTGAACGCGAGCGCGACACGCGGCCGTCCGGCGTCGAGCGCATGGCGCCACGAAGCGGTGCGCTTTTCGACCGACAGGCCGGCGAGGAACGGGGCCGGCATGATGCTCGGGTAGGTGGCCTGCCACGATGCGACGTGAATGGCGGCGATGGCCGGGGCGTCGGCGGGCGTGGCAGGGCGGATGTCGATGTTCATCGTGTTCGGTGTCATGTGTCCTCCGCCTGATCGGATGCCGTGTGCCGCGCCGTCGCGCGCGGGATTCAATTCGCCGGATCCAGACTGCCTTCTATCGCGAAACGATAGTTGATATCCACCTGAGATGCATCGCCCGGCGCGTCGGTTTTCTTCAGCACGAATTCGAATGCAGGCTCGAACCAGCCGTTGCGCGGCACTTCGCCACCGAGAATCTCGACTTCATACCAGCCGTTGTCGATCTCAATCACGGGCCTGCCCGGTTCGCGGTAACGCGCGAGCAGCGCATTGACCGTTGCATCGGTGAAGCGTTCGAGAATCCGCCATGTATAGAGCATGATCGAACGATGTTCGACGCGCAGCACGTACCCGCCGCGCCGGTGCTGCAGGCGGCTTCCCGTTTTCAGCAATTCGGGTTTTGCGTCGTCCAGCGTGAAGATGACCGTGTACGGATGGTTCTCGATGCCGGCCAGCGGAATGACGACGCCTTCCAGCGCGGCGCGGTCGCCGCTGTCGCTCGTCGTGAACGCTGTCGCGACGTCGTCCGGCAACTCGTGCCGTTCCTTGAAGCGCTTCAGCAGCAGGAGATCGCCGACGAGAAAATAGTCGACCAGATCGTTGAGGACTTCAGAGAATTCATGTCGCATCGCCACTCCTTTTACGGTGCCGAAACGGAGCGTTCGCAAAGGCATGAAGCGCCGCGTCGCGAAACGCTTCGCGGCGCGGCACGCGCGACGTCTTTAGTCGCCGAGCTTCGACGTCACGCAACCCGTGCTCGTGCACTCACGTTCACGCTCGCGCAGGAACGACAGGCGCGACTGCGTCATGTCGGTCGCGCACTGGAGATCCACGAGGTAGCCGTTGTTGCGCGTCTCGCTGCACTGCGCGTCGCGTTGCTTCAACCACGCGAGCTGGCCGGCCTTCAGCGTCGCCTGCTGGTCGCTGCTCAGTTGCTTGCGCAGGCGGCCGTACTCGTCGTTGAGGTCACGGTCGGTTTGCGAGAACTGCGTGCTGCTGCAGTACACCTGGTCGAACGCGCTGTGCGGCTTCGCGCAGCCGGATGCGTGTGCGGTGAACGGAACGGCAAGCGCGAGCAGGGCGCAGGATGCGAGCAGATTCTTCATTTTCATGGTGATGCTCCTGACTGGGTGAAAACCGTTGGGCCCGACGGGCCTTGTCGTTGTTTATTGCGGTGCCGTGCACGCGTCGATGCCGCCCGCGATCGCGGTGGACAGCTTCTGGATCGTTTCGCGTCGCGCAAGCCGGGCTTCCTCATCCGGATTGACGATCACGCCGGCTTCGACGAGCACGGCCGGAATCGGTGCGGTGCGCAGCACGACGAGATCGTCGAAGCGGTGAATGCCGAGTTGCGGATCGATCAGCGGGCGATTCTCGCCGCGGATCGGCTGCGCGTGATACAGCGACGGCCGCTCGCCGGACGCGACCAGCCGCTCGGCGATCGCCTTCGCGCAACGCAGGCTTTCCGCGTAGTGCGGATTGCGTTCCGACACGAACACCGAGAAGCCGCGGAATTCGCGCTGCCGGCCCGCGTCGATGAACTGCTGCTGCATCGAATCGTGGTGGATCGACACGAACAGGTTCGCGTCGGGCGCCTGCGTCGAACGCTGGTCGAGCGCGATCTCGCGGCCGTCGGCCGACGTGCGCAGCACGCGGTCGCCATGCGCGGCGAGTTTTTCTGCGACGGCGGCAGACAGGTCGAGGTTGTACAGGTACTCGACGCGGCCGCTCGCACCGGTGGAGCCCGGGTGAGCCGGCGTATGGCCGGTGTCGACGACGATGTAGCGCCCGGAGGCGGGCGCGGCGTCGGCCGCATGCAGCGCCAGCGGCGCGCCAAGCAGCGGGGCGCAGGCGAGCACGCGCGCGGCGGCGCGCAGGAACGGGCGAAGGCGTCGGATGGTTCGGTTCGTCATTGTTGTTGTCGAGGAGGGCATACGGCGCGTCGGACGGCGCGTCACCGTCGGCCTGCTCAATGCAGTCGGAATGTCGCGCGATTATAGCGGTTGGCGGCGGCGCCGCAATGACGGACGACGGCCGTCAGGCCAGCACGCGCCGGGCGGCAAGCATGCCCCAGTACGACGCTTCCTCGAACAGCGACAGCCCGGACAGGTCCGCATGCGCGAACACGACGGGGCCGTCGGCATCGCGCAGCGCGAGCAGCCCAGGGCGGCTCAGGAAGCCGACATCGGGCGTCGCCATCGCGTGACCGCGCACGGTGATCTCGAGCGCCGACGCGTGTTTCCACAGATTGCGCCCGTATACGGCCTGCAAGTCGATCGCGGCCTGTTCGCGCAACGCGTCGGGTTGGGCTTGCGCGAGCCAGCGACGCGAGTCGTCCGGTGCCTGCGTGCTCAACGCCTGGTACGCGGAGAACACCGAGCGCGTGGGCGGCGACATGCGGATCAACTGGTGCGTCGACACGACATAGCCGAGCCCCGCGCCGTCGTAGACGACGTTGTCCCACGCGAGCGGCACGCCCGCTTCTTCGGCCGGCATGCCGTCGAGCAGGAAGTTGGACACGAGCCACGGCGCACGCGGCGGCAGATCGCGTGCGGGGTCGAAGCCGTACCCGGCAAGCTGCGGAAACACGCGCGTCGCGACGAACAGCGGCATCGCGCACACGACGCGCCTCGCCTTCAGCATGAACGTCGACAGCGCGCCGTCGTTGCCGATGCGTGCGCACAGCACGTCGACGCCGCCCGCGCGTTCGGTCGCGCGCACTGCGAAGCCGTCGCGCGACCACGCGTTCGAGCCGGTGCGCGCGGTGATCGAATCGGTGAGCTTCGTCACCATCGTGTGCAGCCCGTCGGGCCAGGTCAGCACCGCGCCGTCGCTCGCATCGCCCGCGTGGCCGCCGCGCGACGAGAAATAGTGAAGGCCGGCCCATGCGGATACGTGCTCGTACCCGGCGCCGTAGTCGTCGCGGCAGCAGTAATTCAGGTACCAGTGCAGCGCCTTCGCGGTGTAGCCCTCGTCGAGCAGCCACTGGCGGAACGAGCGCCGGTCCAGCGCGCGCCAGCGCGGGTCGCGCGACGATTCCGCGACCGGGATGCAGAACACCTTGCGGCCATCGGCGCCGCGCGCGGTGCGCAGCCCGTCCGTGTACGCGAAGAAGCGTGCCTGTTGCGCGAGTTCGTCGGCGCCGAGGCCGGCCGTCGGCACGATGCCGTCCTGCCACTGTCCGGCGATGAAGAGCCGTTCGTCGGGCGCATGGACGAGCACGCGCTCGTCGTACACCGGGCGCGCGGAGAACGGCGCCGATTCGATCACGCCGAGATCGGCGAGCATGTCGCGCAGATGCGTGGATTCGAGTGACGGCAGCGGCAGGTAGTGCGCGCCTTTCGGGTAGCCGAGATCGCCGAAGCGGCCGCCGGCCGCGTTGCCGCCGAAGTCGGGGCCGGCGAGCACCGTGAAGCGCTTGTGTCCAGCGCGCGCGAACTGCCATGCGCACGACAACCCGGCCGCGCCCGCGCCGAGGAACGCGACGTCGGTCTCGATCGTGCCGGACGGCGGCGGCAGCGTCGCATGGTCGCGCAGCGCATGGCCTTCGCGCATGCCCGGGTAGCCGACATGCGGCGTCGTCTCGATCCAGCCGGTGCGTCCGCAGGCGGCGAGCGACGCGGCCGCCGACGCGACGAGGAACGTGCGGCGGTCCATCAGCGCAGCACGTGTTTCCAGTCGTCGTCGAAACGGCGCACGAGCGGCTGGTCGTTGAGTTCGTTCGGCGACATCGGCAGCGCCGGCATGTCGGCCGGGAAATGGAACATCTCGGCGGCCGTTTGCGCGTCGAGCCAGCGCGTGGGCACCGAGTAGTGCGTCGGCACCGTGAAGTCGCGGCGCTTGCCGGCGATCACGAAGCCCCAGTCGCCGAACGACGGCACGTAGCAGTGGTACGGCCACGTGTTGAGCCCGGCTTCGTGCAGCGTCGCGATGATGGTCCAGTATGCGTGCGGCGCGAAATACGGCGACGTCGACTGGATCACCGCATAGCCGTTCTCCGACAGGTGGCGCGCAAGCAGCCGGAACACGGGCACCGAATACAGCCGGCCGAGCCCGAAGTTGGTCGGGTCGGGGAAGTCGACGACGATCGCGTCGTACACGTCGGCATTCGATTCGAGCCAGCGCACCGCATCGTCGTTGATCACGTGCACGCGCGGGTCTTTCAGCGAGCCCTGGTTCAGCTTGACGAGCGGTGCGGACGTCGAGAACAGCTTCGTCATCGCGGGATCGAGATCGACGAGCGTGATCTGTTCGAGGTTGCGGTGCTTGAGCAGCTCGCGCACCGCGAGGCCGTCGCCGCCACCGAGCACGAGCACGCGCTTCGCCCACGGCAGCGCCTCGATCGTCGGGTGGATCAGCGCCTCGTGATAGCGATGCTCGTCGCGCGACGAGAACTGCAGGTTGCCGTTCAGGTACAGGCGCATGTCGTCGTGCCACTGCGTGAGCACGATGCGCTGGTACGGCGTCGTTTCCGAATAGATCGTCTCGTCGCCGTACACGCCGTGTTCGGCCCAGTGCGTGATGCGGTCCGACAGCGCGAAGCCGGCGACGAGCAGCCCGATCACGAGCGACGCACGCATCAGCTTGCCGCGCACGTTGCGGATCTCGTCGCGAAACAGGTGCGTGGTCCACAGCGCGACGAACGCGTTCAGGAGCCCGAACAGGAAGCTGGTGCGCAGCAGGCCGAGGCGCGGTGCGAGCACGAGCGGGAAGATCAGCGACACGGCGAGCGAGCCGAGATAGTCGAAGGTCAGCACTTCGCTGACGGTATGGCGGAATGCCTGGCGCCGTTGCTGGAACGCGCGCATCACGAGCGGGATCTCCATCCCGATCAGCATGCCGAGCGCCAGCACGAGCGCATAGAGCGCCGCGCGGAACGGCGCGGCCAGCCACGCGAACACAGCGAACAGCAGCGCGGCCGACACGCCGCCGAGCAGGCCGACGAGCAGCTCGATGTCGACGAAGCGGTCGAGCACGTCGTCGTCCTCGACGAACTTCGCGAGCCACGAGCCGATCCCCATCGCAAACAGGTAGCAGCCGATCACCGACGAGAACTGCAGGATCGAATCGCCGAGCAGGTAGCTGGACAGCGCGCTGCTGATCAGTTCGTAGCCGAGCCCGCACGACGCGAGCACGAGAATCGACAGGACGAGCGCGCGCCTATGCAGCATGGTGCGTCCGTTGTGCAGCGGTCGGCAATGTGGATATACTGGCGCGGCATTTTGTCTGCTGGCCCTGCGCGGGCCGGCCGGCGACGGGGCGGCGAACCGAGCACAAAATCCGAGGGAAAGAATGAATAGTGCCTATCTCTATGCGGTTCATTTACTGTCGGCGTTCGTGCTGCTTCTTGTGTTCGCGGCAGTGTACCTGAAGGTCACCCCGTTCGACGAACTGGCGCTGATCCGCGACGGCAACTCGGCCGCGACGCTGTCGTTCGGCGGCGCGCTGATCGGCTTCTGCCTGACGCTCGCGTCCAGCATCGCGCACAATTCCACGCTCGGCGAAGTCGTGATCTGGGCCGTCGGCGCGATGGCCGTGCAACTGATCACCTATGCGGCGCTGACGCGCCTGATGCCCGGCATGAATCATGCGATCGAGGATCGCAACGTCGCGATGGGCGGCCTGATGGGCACCGCGTCGCTCGTCGTCGGCATCATCAATGCCGCCTGCCTGACCTGACGCGCCACGCGTTTCGAGGAGACCGACATGAGTCTGGGTTCATTCATCCGCAAGCAGTTCATCGACGTCCTGCAATGGACGGAAGACACCGACGGCGTGCTGGCCTGGCGCTATCCGATGGAAGACCAGGAAATCCAGTACGGCGGCAAGCTGACCGTGCGCGAAACGCAGGTCGCGATCTTCGTGAACGAAGGCAAGGTCGCCGACGTGTTCCAGCCGGGGCTGTACACGCTGGAAACGAACACGCTCCCGGTGCTCACGTACCTGAAGAACTGGGACAAACTCTTTCAGTCACCTTTCAAGTCGGACGTCTATTTCTTCAGCACGCGGTTGCAGCTCGGCCGGCGCTGGGGCACCGCGCAGCCGGTGACGATCCGCGATCGCGAATTCGGCTTCGTGCAGGTGCGCGCGTTCGGCATCTACTCGTACCGGATCGTCGACGCGGGCGCGTTCCATCGCGAAGTCAGCGGCACGCGCGCGCAGTACACGGTCGACGATCTCGAGCAGCAACTGCGCAACCTGGTCGTCACCGCGATGAGCACGACGTTCGGCTCGGCCGACGTGCCGTTCGTCGACATGGCCGCGAACCAGTCGCTGCTGTCGCAGCGCGTCGCCGAGGCGCTGGTGCCGGTGTTCACGCGCTACGGCCTCGCGCTCGACGCGTTCGCGGTGGAAAGCGTGTCGCTGCCGGCTGAGCTGCAGAAGGCGCTCGACCTGCGGATCGGCGCGGGGATGGCCGGCGATCTGGCTCGCGCCACGCAATACCAGACCGCGC
>NZ_JAAGPG010000103.1:0-249 GCF_017104665.1 Burkholderia sp. Se-20378
GGCGTCTGCTTGAAAAAAAAAAAAACAGAGCAAAAAAGATATCATACTCACCGATCAACAATCACACCCAAACAAGAGCCCCGCAGAGACTAACCAGGGATCTACCACTGCCCAGATCCCCCGACTACACGCTGCGTCGAGCTACCTATCTGCCTCACTTAGTTTACCAGCGCTAACCTCCACCACGCCCAACGAGGCTGGCAGACACTCGCGCGCACCGCAGCACACAACCTCTTCACCCCACCACGT
>NZ_JAAGPG010001019.1:0-1315 GCF_017104665.1 Burkholderia sp. Se-20378
TGGCCGTGCTCGGCACCGTGCTGCGGCGCGACGGCGGCGCCGTGCTGACCGCGCTCGGCCTTGTGATCGGCGGCACGGCCGCGCACTTCATCGTGCTGTATTACATGTCGACCTATGCGATCAAGGTGCTGCACCTGCCGATGGATACCGCGCTGTGGTGCGGGATCCTGTCCGGCGCCGTGATGTTCGTCGCCGCGCCGATCGGCGGGCGGCTGTCGGACCGCACCGGCAGCAAGCGTGTCGCGTTGTGGTCGCGCATTGCGCTGACCGTGCTGATCCTGCCGGGCTTCTGGCTGATGCGCACGGTGCCGTCGATCGCAACGATGTATGCGGTCGTGATGCTGCTCGCCGCGTTGCACTCGATCAACGCCGGCGCGAACGGCGTGATCCTCGCCGAGCTGTTTCCGAAGAGCACGCGTGCGACCGCGCTGTCGATTGCGTATGCGGGCGGCGTGTCGATCTTCGGCGGCTTCGCGCAGTTCATCGTCACGTGGATGATCGGCGCGACCGGCAATCCGGCCGCGCCCGCGTGGTACGTGATCGCCTGCGGCGTGCTGTCGCTCGCCGCGCTCGCGTTCGCGTCGGATCGCAGCGATCACGATGCGTGACCGGCTGCGACCGACGCTGTGTCCTTCCTTTCTGCCTTCGTCCGGAACCATATGACCGCCACGGCTTCGCTTTCGTTTTCGTCCCAGTCCGCCGACGTCATGGTCGGCGATCTGTGTGACCTGTCCGCCCGCACGATGCTCGACCTGCTGAAGAAACGGCAGATCGGCGCATGCGACCTGCTCGACGCGCATCTCGCGCGGATTGCGACGGTCAACCCGCGCGTGAACGCGCTCGTGACCGTCGTCGATCCCGACCTGCTGCGTGCCCGTGCGCGCGACATCGATGCACGCTGGATGCGCGGTGAATGGCAGGGGCCGCTGCACGGCCTGCCGGTGTCGCAGAAGGATCTCACCGCGACACGCGGCGTGCGCACCACGTACGGTTCGCGTTTGTTCGCCGATCACGTGCCGCAGCACGACGCGCTCGTCGTGCGCCGTTGCGCGAGCGCCGGGGCGTTGATGATCGGCAAGTCGAACACGCCCGAATTCGGCGCCGGGTCGCATACGTTCAACGACGTGTTCGGCGCGACGCGTAACCCGTGGGACCTGACGCGCTCCGCCGGCGGCAGCAGCGGTGGTGCGGCCGCCGCGCTCGCGTGCGGGATGAACCCGCTTGCGTGCGGCAGCGACATGGGCGGTTCGCTGCGCAATCCGGCGGCCTGGAACAACGTCGTCGGATTGCGGCCGTCGCCGGGCCGCGTGCCGCG
>NZ_JAAGPG010001020.1:0-1455 GCF_017104665.1 Burkholderia sp. Se-20378
CCCGTCTGCGTGCGGATCGCGTCGCACACGCGCCGGCTCGCCGCGGCCGTGCCGGTGTTTCGCGCGTTGCTCGCCGCGACCGACGTGCGGCGGCCGCTGCCCGGCACGCGGCTGTTTTCGGGGATCGATGGCACATCGGTGCTGGACGTCGACGCAGGCCTCGACAAGCTTGCACGGCAGATCGCGGAGCCGGTCGAGTGGGCGGCCTGTCTTGCCGCTTGCGTGGAGGCTGGTGCGACCGCGTTCCTCGAGCTCGGTCCCGGTCGCGCGCTGGCCGAGATGGCAGGTGGTGCCTATCCGGCGCTGCCGGCGCGCAGCCTCGCGGATTTCCGTTCCGTCGACGGCGTGGCGAGCTGGCTCGCACGCGTCGCGGCGGGCTGATCGGCCGCGTGAAAAGCGGGCTGTAACCCGTTCGCCGGGCACCGGTTTTGCGCTGTGTGTTGCGCCGGCGCAGCAGCATCGCAGCCGGTGCTTGCCACGCGAATTGGCGTCGCTACAATGGCGCCCGCCATGAGACCAGCCGCCTTCCTTCTCGCCGCGCTTTGCTGCGCGGCGAGCGCCCACGCCAGCCAGATTCCGTCCGATGCCGCATCGGTCGGCACATACTTTTCGTATGACAATGCAGCAGCCGACGCGACCGTCGAGCTGATCGGCCAGGCGCAGCGTCGCGTGCTGCTGGCAGGCTATGCGCACGTACCGCCGGCGGTCGCGAGCGCGCTGCGCGCGGCCCGCGCACGCGGGGTCGAGGTGCGTGTCGTGCTCGTGCGTTCGCCGCGCGCAGGCAGATACAGCGGCGCGGGCTATCTGAAATCGTCGGGCATCGACGTGGCGATCGATTCGCGGCACGGCGATCCCGCGCCGCGCTTCGTGATCGTCGACGACAGCGTCGCGCTGACGACGCTGTCCGAAGGCGCAGCCGCGCATGCGGAAACGGTGAACGTGTTCCAGCGCGCGCCGGAGCTTGCGCAATCCTATGCGCAGTCGTTCTGGCGGCTGTACCGGCAGGCCGGCGGCCTCTGACCCTTTCCGTCGGCGCCGTGCGCGCCGGTGTGACCCTGCTTGCATCGGCGCGGCCGATGAACCATGCTCGTTGACAGGCGCCGACGCGGGTTTCGCGCATCCGGCGCAACGGCAGGGAGCCGATCGTGTTCGAGTGTTTTGCCGATCGCGCCGATGCGGGCCGCCAACTGGCCGTTGCGTTGGGCGATTACGCGGGGCGTGGCAATGTCGTCGTGCTCGCGCTGCCGCGCGGCGGCGTGCCCGTCGCGTATCCGGTCGCTTGCGCGCTGCGCGCGCCGCTCGACGTGCTGGTCGTGCGCAAGCTCGGCGTGCCGTACGATCCCGAGCTTGCGATGGGCGCGATCGCGACGGGCGGCGCGATTCATCTGCAGCGTTCGGTGCTCCGCTCGATGAACGTGTCGGGCGAACAGCTCGCCGACGTGATCGCGCGACACG
>NZ_JAAGPG010001021.1:0-1265 GCF_017104665.1 Burkholderia sp. Se-20378
CGCATCATCGTCGCGCTGCGCGGCGCGATCGACGCGGCCGTACGCCGCGCGCTCGCGACGCCGCCCGACGCCGTCAACACGTTCGCGCCGCAGCTCGGCATCTTGTCCGCGCGGCACGAAACCCAGTATTCGCGGTTGTTCCGCTCCTGAACCCGACGCTACCCGCCATGAACGCACCTGCTCCCTCCCCCGCCCGCCGCACGAAGAAACTGCCGCCGCTGCGCGTCGGCATCGGCGGCCCCGTCGGCTCCGGCAAGACCACGCTGCTCGAAATGCTGTGCAAGGCAATGCGCGACCAGTACGACCTCGTCGCAATCACCAACGACATCTATACGAAGGAAGACCAGCGGCTGCTGACGGTCGCGGGCGCGCTGCCCGAGGAACGCATCATGGGCGTCGAGACGGGCGGCTGCCCGCACACGGCGATCCGCGAGGATGCGTCGATCAACCTCGAAGCCGTCGACCGGATGCTGTCGCGCTTCCCCGACGCCGACATCGTGTTCATCGAATCGGGCGGCGACAATCTCGCCGCGACCTTCAGCCCCGAGCTGTCGGACCTGACGATCTACGTGATCGATGTCGCCGGCGGCGAGAAGATTCCGCGCAAGGGCGGCCCCGGCATCACGAAGTCCGACCTGCTCGTGATCAACAAGACGGATCTCGCGCCACTGGTCGGCGCGAACCTCGACGTGATGGCGTCCGACACGAAGAAGATGCGCGGCGAGCGGCCTTATGTGATGACGAACCTGAAAGCGCTCGAAGGCGTCGCGGACGTGATCGCGTTCATCGAGAAGAAGGGTTTGCTGACAGTCTGAGCGGCGTGGCGGCGCGATACGGTGCCGCCACGCGTGCTCATGGCGGCATGGCGCCGCCTTCGCCTAGTCGTCGGAAGTGTCCTGCGCGTCCTGCAGTGCGCGCACGCCGCGTTCGGCAGGCGGCAGCAGCGCCGCGAGCACATCGACCGTGCGTGCGGTCGCGCCGCGGTGGCGCGACGCGAATGCGGCGCCAGCCGCGCCCATTGCGATGCGCCGCGCCTTGTCGGCGAACAGCGCGTCGAGCACGTGCGCGAGATCGAGCGGATCCTCGACCTGCAGCGCCGCACCAGCCGCAACCGCATCGGCGGTCGCCTGCGTGAAGTTGAACACGTGCTTCCCGATCAACACCGGCACGCCGACCGCGCACGCTTCGATCAGGTTCTGGCCGCCGAGCGGCAGCAGGCTGCCGCCGATGAACGCGATGTCGGCCGCCGCGTAATACGCGCCGAG
>NZ_JAAGPG010001022.1:0-266 GCF_017104665.1 Burkholderia sp. Se-20378
AAGCGGGGAGAACTCGGTGGGCGGGGGACAGCTAAAAAAAAAAAAAAATAATACACCAATGAATACCATATCCCCAAATCTACTTTTAATTACGCGCGCAATAACATACTCAGCTCAATCGCTTATTATCAACTGATATCATTGATCCACCTACTTAACTCGTTACTCCACCAGTCTCTACAACCCATCTCACACTGTCGCACGATTTTTCCGATCCTTCATACCTCTTCACTACTTGCTGACTCACACCTCATACCTAGTAATAA
>NZ_JAAGPG010001023.1:0-240 GCF_017104665.1 Burkholderia sp. Se-20378
TCACGGGGAGTGCTGCGCAGACGTGCTGAGTGCGTTCTGAGACTGCTGGGAGCATAGTCGCCTACTGGGGTAGGAGACTGTACTGCAGGAGAGCAACAAGACGGAACGTTACGCAGAAGGCTAGAGTTCGCGACGGGACGGGTCGCGCGGCTACGAATCGGGAGGTCTGGAAGATGTCTAAGCGTGTTCGCGCTATCGGCTGGGAATTCGCACAGCACGGTGTAGTTTTTTTTTTTTCAG
>NZ_JAAGPG010001024.1:0-1173 GCF_017104665.1 Burkholderia sp. Se-20378
TCGTGGCAGCCGATGCACGCGGCGACGCCCGTCGTCGTGCCCTGTGTGGCGATCGTCTTGCCGGGCGTCGCGTCGTCCGCGTGCGCGTGGCCGGCCAGCAGCGCTGCCGCAGCGAGCAGCAGCGGCGCGAACCGGCGTCGCGGTGTGTCCACCGTATCGTTCACGTGTCCCCTCCTTGTTGTAGGTCGCGCGCGCCGCCGGATGGCCGGCGCGGCCGCGCGGTCAGCCCGCGTCGGGCTGCTTCTGCTCCGGCGCGAGGTGCTGCGTCGGTGTCGCCGCATCGTAGCGGCCGAAGCCGTAGCGCTGGAAAATCCGGAACGCTTCCGGCGACCGGATGAACGTGAGCCACGTGCGCGCGGCCTCCGGATGCGGCGCGTCCTTCACCATCGCCCCCGCATAGATTGCCGTCGTATTCTGCTCGGCCGGAATGTCGATGTGCATCAGCGGATGCCCGACCTGTTCCTGGAACGCCGCTTCGGATTGCCACAGCACGCCCGCGTCCGCGCGACCCTGCATCAGGAACAGCGCGGTTTCCCGATGGTGGATGTGCGTGAGCTCGGTCGTGCCGGTGCGCACCTTGTCGTCGTAGACGGTACGCGCTAGCGCGTCGCCACCGGCCTTCACGAGCGACGCGCGGATCTGCCGTGCGACGCCCTCGAATGCCGGGTTGGGCATCGCAAGCTGCACGTCGGGCCGCGCGAGGTCGTTCAGCGACGCGATGCGCTTCGGATTGCCGGCGCGCACCATGATCGTCAGCTGGTTCGTCACGTACGGCACGGCCGGGCCGGCGAGCGTGCCGTCCGCGATCAGCCCGTTGATCTTGCCGAGCCCCGCGAAATACGCGTCGGGCTTGACCGTCCACGTCATGTTGCCGACGGTGATCGTGCCGCCCGCCTGGATCTGCTTCACCAGCAGGCCGGGCGGGATCGTTTCCCAGTAGATGCGGCCACGGTACTCGGGATGATCTTCCTCGAACTTCGCGACGAGCGGCGCCATCGCGAAGAAATAGTTGCCGCCGACGAACAGCACGAGCTTCGGCGCGGTGAGGTCGCCGTGGAAATCGGCGAGCACGTCGACCTGCGGCACCGTGAATTCGAGGCCACGGTGCGTCGCGTCGTTGTTGCGGCCGTCCTGCCAGGGCGGAAAGACGGTCGCGGCGGGGCCGGCGGGCGC
>NZ_JAAGPG010001025.1:0-1229 GCF_017104665.1 Burkholderia sp. Se-20378
TCGCCTTGCGCGAAATGCGCGGTCCATGCGGCCAGCGCATCGGCAACCGCTTCGGGTTTGTGCGAGCGCTGGTTGAGCGCGGGCTGCGCGGTGCGCAGCAACGCATCGATCGCTTCGCGCTCGGCTGCCCACGTCCGCTCGGCCTCGGCGAAGCACTCGGCCGCGGCCGCCTCGGCCGATTCGTCCGGCTCGGTCACACCGTCCCACCGCAGCGCAGCGAGCGGTTTCTTCAGCCGACGCGCAAGCTGCGCATCGAGCGCAGCCGGGCCGGCGCCCGATTCGACGAGCCAGGTCGCAAAGCCCGGCCAGCGCGCGGCCGCCGGTTCGACGCGCGTGCGCCAGAAATCCGCCGCCAGTTCGAAGCGCAGCGACGCGTCGTCGGCCTCCATGTCGAACGCGAACGGCATCGCCGCCGCGAACGGCGCTTCCTGCAGCGCACGCTGGCAGAACGCGTGGATCGTATGGATCGCGGCCTGGTCGAATGCGCGCAGCGCACGCCGGATCCGCTTCGCGGCCGTCTCGGGATCGAGCGCGCCGTCTTCGCCGAGCGTGGTTTCGAGCAGGCGCTCGATGAACGGATCGCCGCCGTCGTCACCCGTATCGAGCGCATGCGCAAGCTGCGCGAGCCGGCCGCGAATCCGCTCGTGGAGTTCGGCGGTCGCCGCCTTCGTGAAGGTCACGACGAGGATTTCGTCCGCACCGAGATCCTTCTCCAGCAGCAGGCGCACATACAGCGCGCAGATGTTCCAGGTCTTGCCGGTACCGGCCGACGCCTCGATCTGGTTGACGCCGTCGAGCGGGCATGCGAACACGTCGAGTTCGAGCGCCTGCTGCGGCTGCGACACGGCACTCATGCGACCTCCTTCAGATGCTCGACCAGCGGATCGAACACGAGCCGCGCGAGTGTGCCGAACGGCTCGTCGAGCGATGCATGCGCACCGCGCCACGCGATCGCGATGGCCGGATCGTCGGCCTCGCTCACGACCCGCTCGTTGATCCAGACGCTCGCGGCCTTGGCTTCGCCGTCGGACACCCTCGCCCACGCGCTGCGCGGGAAAAACCGCAGCGGCATGCGCCGCCCCGCGCGAAACAGCGCGGCCAGCGGTGCGAGCTGCTCGAGCGGCGCCGCGACGGGCGTCAGCTCGAATGCACCGCCGCTGCCGAACCACAGCGTGCGACGCGGGCCGCCAGGATCCACCGCGCAGTAGACGAGATGCGCGAGCCACGCG
>NZ_JAAGPG010001026.1:0-1425 GCF_017104665.1 Burkholderia sp. Se-20378
TACCGGCACCGTGTCGCGCTGCCGCCGGCGGGCGCCGACACGGTGCCGGTCAGCAAGCTGTCGAGGCGGCTCGCCAGCAGCGCGGCCGCAACGGAGTCGATACCGGTCATGATCGGAGCCTGCTTATCTCAGCCACATCGTTGCGAATCCGGGAACGGCACCTCGGTGCCGCCCGCGGGAACTGCGCGCCTGCCACAGCGGACTCGTGCGCCCCGCGCCCGTTTCCCCGGAAACGGACCCTACCCGCGCGCGCGGTAGAGATCGGTCAATACCTTGGTCGAGCGCCGCGCCTCGAACAGCGCGGACAGCCGCGCGACGTCCGGGCTCGCGAGATCGCGAATCGCGGCGTCGTCGGCCAGGATGCGGCGGATCAGGCCGAGCTTGCGGCCGAGATCCGATTCGTCGAGCACGACGCCCGGATCGGCTTCCTTCAGCCCGTCGACCAACCGCATGAATTCGGCCTGCAACCCCGGCAACGCGCTCCAGTCGGCGCTGCGGGCGGCGCCCAGCATCCGGCCCGACACGGCGGCGAGCGCCTCGTAACGTTCGAAGTATTCGGCCTTGCGATTCATCGTGATGCTTCCACTGCCTGTTGCGCGGCCATCCGCGCGACTTCCGGGGCGATCCCCGTCCATGCTTCCTCGAGCGTCGCGAGCAGCCCGTCGACTTCGACCAGCATCGCGTCGCTCGCCTGCGCGTTCGCTTCGAGCAGACGCCGGCTGATATACGCATACAGCGCGTCCAGCCGCTCGGCGATCTCGCCGCCCGCGTCGCGGTTCAGCGACGCCTTCAGCCCGCTGTCGACGATCCGGATCGCCTTGCCGATCGCTTCGCCGCGCGCGGACACATTGCCCTGCTGCAAGTGCATGCGCGCCAGCGCAATCGCCTGCCGCGCGCCCTGGTACAGCATCGCGATCAACCGGTGCGGGGAGGCGCCCATCACCCCCGTCTCGACGCCGACACGCGCGTATGCACTGGCTCCAGCGTGTCCTGGGGAAAACATGCGCTTCTCCTTGTTATGCCTTGGCTATACGGGAACCGCGGCCGTGCATCGCACGACGCGGCCTTCACCGGAGTTATCGGAAGGGATTTGAAAAGCTTTAGGCAAGCGGAGCGTGCCGCCTGGCGCAAAAGGGCCGGCCCGCAGACCAGCCCGGAGGCCGTCCACGGATAGCTTTCCCCGAATAGCCGTCCTGTCAAACCGACATCTGCATGATGTCGTTGTAAGCGCTCACTAGCTTGTTGCGGACCTGGAGCCCGAACTGGAAGCCGATGTTGGCTTTCTGCATGTCGACCATCACGTCGTTCAGCGACACGTTCGGCGCGCCGACCTCGAACGCCTGCGCCTCGCCGAGCGCGTGCTGCTGGTCGCCGCTGATCTTGTCGAGCGACGCCTTCATCGCGCTGGCGAACGTGCCGGCCGTC
>NZ_JAAGPG010001027.1:0-1615 GCF_017104665.1 Burkholderia sp. Se-20378
CTTCAGGCAATCCTCCGCGCGCCAGCCGTGCAGCCAGTCGAGCGCGTCGTAGAACTGCGCCTGCGTGCGGCCGACCCAGAGCCCGTTGCGCACCTGCCGCTCGACGCCCTTCGCGTGATAGATCCGCCCCATCTCGCGCGCCGAATACAGCACGCGCGCGGTGCGCGGAATCCGCACGCGCTCGTACAGCGCGAACGCCGCTTCGAAATCGCCGTCGGTCTGTGCCACGGCCGCGCCGAGCGTCACCGCATCCTCGAGCGCCTGGCACGCGCCCTGCGCGATGTATTGCGTCATCGGATGCGCGGCGTCGCCGAGTACCGTCGCGCGGCCCTCGCTCCAGCGTTCGACCGGATCGCGATCGGCGGTCGCCCAGCGCTTCCACGACGTCGGCCGGTCGAGCATCTGCTTCGGCAGCGGATGGATGCCGTCGAAGTACGACAGCACTTCCTCCTTGCTCCCCTCGCGCACGCCCCAGGTTTCCTGTTCGCGGCTGTGGAACGTGACGACGAGGTTGTACTGCCGCCCGCCGCGCAGCGGATAGTGGACGAGATGGCAATGCGGGCCAGCCCACACGACCGGCGCATTGATCTGCAGATCCTGCGGCATGTTGTCGACGTCGACCACCGCGCGATACACGACGTGGCCCGTCACGCGATGCACGTCGCCGATCAGCGCATGACGGATCGCGGATTTCACGCCGTCGCAGCCGATCACCGCATCGGCGCGATAACGTTCGCCGTGCTGGTCGGTCACGGTCACGCCGTTGCCGTCCTGCTCGAAGCTGCACACTTGCGTGCTCGTCCGGAATTCGATCAGCGGATGATCCTTGACCGCCTCGTAGATCGACAGGTGAATGTCCGCGCGATGAATCACCGCATACGGATTGCCGAAGCGCTCGCGGTACGCGGCGCCCGTATCGATACGCGCAACCTCGCGCGCATCGACCGCATCCATCAGTTGCAACCAGTCGGTGAACACCGCCCGGCTGCGCGCGGCCTCGCCGACACCCAGCGCGTCGAGCGCGTTGAATGCATTCGCCGCGAGCTGGATACCCGCGCCGATCTCGCCGATCTGGTCTGCCTGTTCGAGCAGCTTCACGCGAATGCCCTGGCGCGCGAGCGCGAGCGCCGTCGCAAGCCCGCCGATGCCGCCGCCGATTACCAGCACGCGCCGGCCGTTGTGTTTTGTCTCGCCCATGTCTGTCTCCTGCTTTGTGTTACGCGACGTAATCCGGTTGTCGCTGCGGCTGTGCCGCGTCGAACGCCGGCTCGTGCCGCGCGTGTTCAAACACCGCGAGGCTGCGCGGATAGGCACTCAGGTCGCAATCCATTCGCAACGCATTCGCGACCTGCGGCACGAGGCACACGTCGGCCAGCGTCGGCGTGTCGCCGAAGCACCACGGGCCCTCGTCCGCGCGCGCGAGCAGCCGCTCGACGCCGGCCATCCCTTCCGCGATCCAGTGCCGATACCACGCGGTCTTCTGCTGCGGCGTGACCTTCAGTTCGCTGTCGAGATAACGCAGCACGCGCAGGTTGTTGACCGGATGGATGTCGCACGCGATCAGCGTCGCGAGTTCCAGCACGCGCGCGCGTTGGCGCAGTTCGAGCGGAATCAG
>NZ_JAAGPG010001028.1:0-1148 GCF_017104665.1 Burkholderia sp. Se-20378
TCTGCGCGGCCTCGTCGAGACGCCGCTGCCGCAACGCGACGCGCGCCAGCCCGAGCTGCGGGCCGAGTTCCGCGGGCGCCTGCCGCTGCGCTTCGTCGTAGAGGATCCGCGCACGCTCCAGGTCGCCCGCGCGGTAGTTGACGTCGCCGAGCCCCAGGCGCGCCGCGAGCGAATCGGGATGCTTCGCGAGCACTTTCTCGTACAGCGTCGACGCGAGATCGACGTTGCCGCCGGCGAGTGCGCTGTCGGCGATGCGCAATTCGGCCTGCGGGTCGTCGCTCTTGTGCGACAGCACCGGCCGCGTCTGGATGCCCGGTGCGCCGCAGCCGCCGGCCAGCACCGGCAGCACGGCCGCGAGTGCGAACGCGCGTACGACGGATCGTGTCATCTGAATACCTCGAGCAGGCGAATCGCCGCCGGGCCCGCCGCGATCAGGCAGACCGTCGGCAGGATGAACAGCATCATCGGCAGCGTGATCTTCGGCGCAAGCTTCGCGGCCCGTTCCTCGAGCGCGACGATCTGCTCGGTGCGCTCCGTGCGCGACAGCGTGCGCAGCGCCTGCGTGATCGGCGTGCCGAACCGCTGCGATTGCGTCAGCGTCGTCGCGAGCGAGCGCGCCGACGTGAAATCGACGCGCATCGCGAAATGCGCGAGCGTCGCGGCCACGTCGCCGCTCAGCGTCAGTTCGTCCGCGCACACCGTCAGCTCGTCGGCGAGCGGCGGGCAGATGCGCGCCAGTTCGTGCGCGACGCGCCGGATGCCCGATGCGAGACTGTTGCCGGCCATCGTGCAGATCACCAGCAGGTCGAGCGCATCGGGAAAGCACGCGGCGATGATCCGCCGACGCCGCCGGATCATCGCGCCGAGCACGTATTCCGGCACGATCACGCCGATCACGAATGCGGCGATCATCGCCAGCGCGCGAATCACGAAGTATTCTCCGAAGCGCGGAATCAGCGGGCTGAACACGATCGCGCCGCACGCGAACAGCACGCCGCAGCTCAGCTTGATCCCGATCATCACCGACACCGCGCGGCGCTCGCGAAAACCCGCGCGCGTCAGTTGCAGGCCGAGCTTCACGCGCTGCATCGGGTCGAGCACCGGCAACCGTTCGCCGAGCTGCGCGAGCCGGCGCGTCAGGTCCAGGC
>NZ_JAAGPG010001029.1:0-237 GCF_017104665.1 Burkholderia sp. Se-20378
CCTTAAAAAAAAAAAAACAAAACAAAGAACCTCGCCTAGCCAATATTGTACTATGCGTTACCATCCAAAAAAGCTTAGTTTCTATATACGCACTCCACCTACTGATCCACGTGCTACTGGACTATCATCAGTATCTCCCCAGCACACTCAGTCCAGAATTCATACGCAAGCAGCGATCTGCACTATACAGTAACCCCTATACCCGGCCTGCATAAGACTCACACCGACCTGATAAGC
>NZ_JAAGPG010001030.1:0-1608 GCF_017104665.1 Burkholderia sp. Se-20378
GGGGTTGCGGACAAAATCTTGGACTACCTTGGAGGTAGTTCATGTATTCGTACGAAGACCGGGTTCGAGCGGTTCGGCTCTACATCAAGTACGGTAGGAGCGCGGCGGCAACTATTCGCGAGTTGGGATATCCCTCGCGGAAGAACTTGGCACGATGGTACCGTGCGTTCATTGAGGTTGGCGATTTGCCGGCGGGCTATCGCCGCTCCAGGCCACGATACTCCGCCGAACAGAAGCAGATCGCGGTCGAGCATTATTTGAGTCATGGCTGCAATTTTGCCGCGACCACGAGAGCACTGAGGTATCCGTGTCGCGCAGTGCTGGCCGCGTGGGTCCACGAGCTGCGCCCTGATATTCGGAAACGTCTTGTCAGCAATGCTCCGAATGTGCTGTCGTCCCCAGCGTTGAGGCAGGCAGCGGTCATTGAGCTGTGCACCAGAGACGAAGGTGCACGCGTGATCGCGGAAAAGATAGGCGTGAGCAGGCCGACGCTATACAACTGGAAAAATAAGCTACTCGGTCGTGAGGCTCCGGCATCCATGAAACGCCATAAGAATCTGGCATCGGCCCCTGAGCGGGCAGAACTGGAGCAGCAACTGGAATCGCTTCGACGCGACATACGACAGTTGCAACTCGAACACGACATCCTGAAGAAGGCCAATGAACTGTTAAAAAAAGGTCTGGGCATCGACCCGCGGCTCCTGAGCAATCGGGAGAAGACGACGCTGGTTGATGCCCTGAGACGAATCTATGCACTGCCAGAGCTGCTCGCCGTATTGGGTCTTGCCCGCAGTTCCTACTTTTATCATCGCGCACGACTGCTTGTCGCTGACAAGTATGCTGGCATGCGTCGCGTCATCACAAACATCTTCGAACTCAATTACCGTTGCTACGGCTATCGCCGGATACGCGCGGCACTCGGTAAGCAGCAGGTCTTCATATCGGAGAAAGTCGTGCGACGTTTGATGAGGCAAGAAGGCTTGGCCGCTGGCAGTTCCCGCCGGCGTCGCTACGGCTCCTATCAAGGAGAAATAGGCCCCGCGCCAGAGAACCTCATCAATCGTGATTTCCGGGCGGCAGCGCCGAATAAAAAGTGGCTCACCGACATTACGGAATTTCAGATTCCAGCCGGCAAGGTGTATCTATCGCCCGTGATCGACTGCTTCGATGGGCTCGTTGTCAGTTGGTCGATCGGCACGCGTCCGGACGCCGATCTTGTGAATACCATGCTCGACGCAGCGATCGAGACGGTGGCCGACGGCAAACACCGTCCAATGGTCCACTCCGATCGCGGTGCGCACTATCGCTGGCCCGGGTGGCTCTCACGGATGCACGATGCCAAGCTGATTCGCTCGATGTCGCGCAAAGGTTGCTCGCCCGACAATGCGGCATGCGAAGGTTTCTTCGGCCGGCTGAAAACGGAGCTGTTCTATCCCCGGGGCTGGCAGGCTACAAGCATCGAACAGTTCATCGAAGCGGTCGACTCTTACATCCGCTGGTACAACGCCAAGCGGATTAAGATCTCGCTTGGCTCACTGAGCCCGCTCGAATACCGGGAGAGCCTCGGACTCGCGGCATAAACCAGTCCAAGATTTTAGCCGCACCCCC
>NZ_JAAGPG010001031.1:0-1147 GCF_017104665.1 Burkholderia sp. Se-20378
TCGCGACCCTGCGCGAGCGGCACCGTCAGGCATTCGCGGCCGTGCGCGGCATCGGCCTGTCGGGCCAGATGCACGGCGCGGTGCTGCTCGGGCGCGACGACCGCGTGCTGCGCCCCGCGATCCTGTGGAACGACATGCGCAGCGCCGACGAATGCGCGCTGCTCACCGAACGCGCGCCCGATCTCCACGCACTGGCCGGCAATCTCGCGATGCCGGGCTTCACCGCGCCGAAACTGCTGTGGGTCGCGAAGCACGAACCCGACGTGTTCGCAGCGACCGCCTGCGTGCTGATGCCGAAGGATTACCTGCGGTTCCGGCTGACCGGCGCGAAGGTGTCCGATCCGTCGGACGCGGCCGGCACGCTGTGGCTCGACGTCGCGCGACGCGACTGGTCCGACGCGCTGCTCGCCGCATGCGGGATGACGCGTGACCAGATGCCGCGCATCGTCGAAGGCAATGCGCCGTCCGGCACGCTGCGTGCCGACATCGCCCGCGAACTCGGGCTGTCGGAAGCCGTCGTGGTGGCCGGCGGCGGTGGCGACAACGCGACGAGCGCGCTCGGCATCGGCGCGATCCATGCAGGCGACGGCTTCGTATCGCTCGGCACGTCGGGCGTGCTGAGCGTGGTCGGCGATCGCTTCATGCCGAACCCCGCATCGGCCGTGCATGCGTTCTGCCATGCGATTCCCGATCGCTGGCAATTGATGAGCGTCGTGCTGTCGGCTGCGAGCTGCCTGCGCTGGGTCTGCAAGCTGACCGGCACCGACGAGCCCGCACTGCTCGCCGAAGTCGAGTCGCTCGACGCCGGCGCGCTCGCGACGGCGCCGCTGTTCCTGCCCTACCTGTCCGGCGAGCGCACGCCGCACAACGACCCGTACGCGCAGGGCGTGTTCTTCGGGATGACGCATGCGACCGAACGCGCGCACCTCGGCTACGCGGTGCTCGAAGGCGTGACGCTCGGCCTCGCCGACGGTCTCGACGCGCTGCATGCGGCCGGCGTCGAAACCGACCAGCTGTCGCTGATCGGCGGCGGCGCGCGCAGCGCGTTCTGGGCGCAGTTGATCGCCGATGCGCTCAACGTACGCACGCGCCAGCACGGCGGCGGCGAAACGGGCGCGGCGCTCGGTGCGGCCCGGCTCGGCTGGCT
>NZ_JAAGPG010001032.1:0-238 GCF_017104665.1 Burkholderia sp. Se-20378
TACTTAAAAAAAAAAAAAAAAACAAAATCAAGACGTGTCCACAACACACCATCAAACAAACGACATCACGAACCCAACAGGACCAACACCGGCCCTATCAAATATGCACAGGACCGACATCAACAAGCAACAGCAGTGTCCAATACCAACACATCCACCACACCTGAAATTCAACACAGACCATACGTACCACCCAGAACAAGCTACTCAACGACCACAGCATTAGCTGAACAACAAA
>NZ_JAAGPG010000104.1:0-21194 GCF_017104665.1 Burkholderia sp. Se-20378
TCGCTTGACGAGCTGGTGCAGCGCATGCAGCCGCGTGCACGCGTTCATGAACTCGCTGTTCAGCCGTGCGAGGCGGCGGCTGCGCGCGCGAATGTGCGGATCCTCGAACGACGCGAACGCGCGGTTGGCCTCGAAGCCGACGATGTCGTCGACGAAATCGGCGAAGCGTCGCTCGAAATCGCCGCGTGCGACGTCGCCTGCGAGCGCGCCCGCCGTGAACGCCGCGAACGTCGCATGGCGGGCGCCCAGCGAGCGCATCAGCGCCTTCGCGGAGCTGAGCGGCAGGATCAGCGCGCTGACCGCGCCGGAGCACGCAATGCCGAGCGCGACTTCCGCGGCGCGCGTGAGTGCGGACTGGAATAGTGTTTGCGGGGTCATCACGGCCGGCAGGCCGATCAGCGCCGCGGTGTAGCCGGCGAGCACGAAGCCGTACCAGCGGAAGTGGCGGTTGCGCACCGCGAGCGCGATGCAGGTGCCGATCCACAGCGTGATGCCGGCCATGTACAGCTCGGGCTGCTGCGCGAACAGGCCGCCGAGCGCGAGCGCGGCGACGAGGCCGGCCGCCGTGCCGAGCACGCGGTAGAAACTCTTCGCGAACACCATCCCCGACAGCGGTTGCATCAGCACGAACACGGTCGTCATCGCCGTGCGCGGCTGCGACATTTCCAGGCGCATCGCGATGCCCATCGCGAGGAGCGCCGCGAACACGGTTTTCGCGAGGTGCAGCCAGATCAGCCCGTCGCTCGCAGCCCAGTCGCGTGCCGCGTCGCCGAGTGGATCGAGCCATGTCCTCCATCGTGCCGGTTCGATGGAAGGACGCTCGATCGCAGGTTGTGGCTTCATGAAAAGAGGGGGCCGGTACGGGGCCGGCACGGTGCGCGGCGCGTCCGAACGGGTCCGTTCGACTGTTGAGGCGCCGATTGTAGGAGTGCGGCGCCCGCGCATTAACGCAGCTGCGGGGAAACGATAGTTGCAGCCGGAGTAACAATCTGTCGCATCCCGTGGAGGAAAATAGCGGCTCCGCTACAGGTTGCTCACAGGAATGGATACCCTACAAAACATGCGGGTGTTTTCGCGCGTCGTCGAGACGGGCAGTTTCACCGCCGCCGCGCAATCGCTGAATTCGACGACGGGCGCGATGTCGCGCGCGGTGTCGGAGCTCGAGGCGCGCCTGCGCACCCGTCTGATGAATCGTTCGACGCGCCGTCTCGCGCTCACGTCGGCCGGAGAAAGCTATCTGCGGCGCTGCCGCCAGATCCTCGCCGACGTCGACCGCGCGGAAGAAGAGGCGAGCTGCGCGCACGAACGGCCGGCCGGCGTGCTGCGCATGCACAGCTTCGCGAGCGTCGGTCATCACTATGTATTGCCCGCGCTGACGCGCTATCACGCGCAGTTCCCGGACGTGTCGATCGAGCTGTCGCTGTCGCAGCGCATGCCCGACCTGTTCGACGGGACGAGCGACATGGCTGTCGTGACCGCGTCGTCGCTGCCCGATTCGGAACTCGTGTCGCACCTGCTCGGCTCGACCTTCAGCATCCTGTGCGCGTCGCCCGACTATGTGAAACGCCACGGCGCGCCGGCCCGGCCGCAGGATCTCTCTGCGCACGCGTGCCTGACGCTGTGCACGCCGGCGTTCCCGACGCACGAATGGGTGCTCGAAGGACCGGAGGGCGTTGAGCAGATCCACGTCACGGGGCCGGTGCAGACCAATACGGCCGAATCGCTTGCGCTTGCCATCCGCGACGGCATCGGGATCGGCATGCTGCCGCTGTACTCGGCGATCGACGCGCTGCGCGACGGCACGCTCGTCCGCGTGCTGCCCGCGCATATCCTGCAGAAGATGAACGTGTACGCGCTGTATCCGTCGCGCCGCTTCGTCGATGCGAAGGTGCGGACCTGGGTCGAGATGCTGCGTGCCCAGGTGCCTGGGATGATCGCGCGCGACGTCGAGATGCTGAACGCGATCGATCGCGAACCGCAGGCCGCCTGAGCGGCGGACGCGCACCGGCGCATTGCCGGCTTCCTTTCTTCGTGCAAACCACGCGAGCGCAACCCGCGCCGCGCCCGCAAGACTTCGTTCACGCGGGCGCGGCGCTTCGTCATGCCGTTACAGCGCGGGCTTGGCCGCCGCGCCCGATTCCGTCGTCGGTTCACCGGCGTGGCCGTAGGCGGCCTGCGCAGCCTTCTGTTCCGCGAGACGCTTTTCGTGAAGTCGTTCCTGCGCCGCCATGATGTCGTCCGGATAGTTGTTGACTTCGCCGCGCGCCGGGTTGTAGCCGACCGACTCGAGATCGATCAGCTCCTGCAGCACTTGCGCGCGCGTGACGGGCGACTTGGCGGACTGGGCGAAGGACAGGGCCGGTGCAGCGAGCAGGACGGCAGCGGCGGCGGTAACGACGAGCGATTTCACGAGGTTCTCCTGGGTGCGGGGTGGGCGGCCGGTTCGACGCGCGATGCGTGACCCCGACCTTTGCTGGCAGTCTACGCAGCACCCGCGCGGGTAAAAACCCCGATTCCAGGCAGGCTGCCTTCCAGATGAAACAACATTGGTGCGGGCCGCCCGCAGCCAGCGAACCCGTGCGCGAACGCAGGCTCGTGGCCGGCGGGCGACGATGCATCACGCCGATCAGAAGCGCGTGCGCATGCCGATCGTGCCGACGATCTGGTTTGCCGTGCTCGATGCGCCGCCCGAGCCGTTGATGAACGCCTGGTAGCCGCGGCCCGCTGCGTGCTGATACATCGCTTCCGCGTAGACGTCCGTGCGGCGCGACAGCTTGTAGACGGCCTGCAGGTCGACCTGGTGCCACTTCGGATCGGTGCCGTGCTTGCTGTCGGGGTTCGACACGCTGGCGTCCGTGTACACATAGGCCGCGCCGAGGCTGACGGCCGGCGTCACCGCATAGCGCACGTTCACGTCGTAGTTGTTGAACGCGACCTGGCCGGTCGAGCCGAACGAGCCCGTGTTGTCGTACTGCGAACGCGTATAGACGAAGCCGACGGTGGCCGGGCCGAATCCGTAGCTGATGCCGCCGCCATACGAACGCATGCGGTCCGAGCCGATCGACCAGCCGCCCTGGTTCAGGCTCTTCGCTTCGGCCGCATCGGTCGCGCCGGGGCTCGCGCTCGTCGAGCCCTTCGTGCCGTTCATCTGCAGGTACGCGCCGGCCAGCTTCAGCGGGCCGTTCGTGTAGCTCGCCGCGACGCTGTACGCGCGGTTCGCGCCGAAGTTCGTCGCGTTCGAGAATGCATACATCGCGCCGACCTTGAAGCCCGCATAGGTCTCGCTCGTGTACTTGACCGCGTTGTTGATACGCAGCGAGTGGTTCAGGTTGTCGTTGTCGAACGGGTGCGCGAAGCTCGCGTCGCCGAAGTCGCCGGCCGTGGCCGACAGCGGCGCGACGAAGTCGACCATCGTGTCGTACTGGCGGCCGAGCGTCAGCGTGCCATAGCCGTTCTGGCTCAGGCCGACGTACGCATGGCGGCCGAACAGCTTGCCGTCCTGCCCGAGCCCGCCGTTGTTCACGTTGAAGCCGTTCTCGAGCACGAACAGCGCCTTCAGGCCGCCGCCGAGATCCTCGGTGCCGCGAAACCCGACGCGGCTGCCGTTGACGGTGCCGCTGTTCAGGCGCCACAGCGATGCACCGTTGGCGTTGTTGGTGTAGACGATGCCGGCGTCGATCAGGCCGTACAGCGTGACCGAGCTCTGTGCGTGAGCGAACGGGGCGAACAGCGCGGCGGTGCATGCGCCGGCGATGAGGGTTTTTTTCAAGTCAAGGCTCCTGCGTGTGGGACTGGGAACGAAAGTTCGGCGCAAGTGTAGGGGCGCATCCCGCACGCAAGGCCGCCGGGGCCGCGAGCGCACCTTTCCGGATCCGGCAAGAGTCCTTCACAAAACTGACACTACGCGCGGTGCGTGCCTGACGCTGGTGGTTTCTGCGTGGTCGCGTGCGGCTGGTATCCGTTCATCGCGGGCCGGTTGTCGCGTCGCTGCAACATGAGCGGGACGCGGCGCGTCGGTTGATCGGTGCGATCCGCGCGCATCGACACTTTTCGCCGTGAAGCGCGCGGGCCTGAACTTCATCTCGTGCCCGACCGAGAGCATCCACCTGCATGGGCGCTTCGACACGTTTCCGAAGCTGTGCGCTGGCAGGCCAAGGCCACGCTGTCGATCCGCCACGGGAAAGTGATCCTGCGGCGCGAACGGGAGCGCGTCACCTATCCGGATTGACGCGAACCGGGCGCGGAAGGCGGGCGGTCACGGCCCGCCCGACGTCATGTATTCATGAAATGCATGAGTCGATTCTAAAAATACGTTTGTCTCATGATGGGGGCCGGCCTACGATGCGGTCCTGACGGCGGCGCGCGTGTTGCGCGTCGTCTTGTCGATTCCATTCGCCGACCCCATGCGCCTCGATCTCCCGTCCGCCCCCGCATCCTCTTCGCCGGCCGCCAGCCCGTTCGCGCGCGTGGCCGTCGTCACGATCCTGACCGGCGTGGGCGCGGGCCTCGGGGGCATGCTGCTCGCACTGCTGCTGCACGCGATCCAGCACATCGCGTACGGCTACAGCGTCGCGCACGTGATCGGCACCGAGAGCTTCCTCACCGGCGTGACCGGTGCCGATCCGTTGCGCCGGCTCGCGGTGCTGGTCGTGTGCGGGATCGTCGCCGGTGGTGGCTGGTGGGCGCTGTACCGGTATGGCCGGCCGCTCGTCAGCATCCGCCGCGCAGTGCGTGCAGCCGATCCGCGGATGCCGGTCGTCAGCACGACGGTTCACGCGCTGCTGCAGATCGTCACCGTTGCGCTCGGCTCACCGCTCGGCCGCGAAGTTGCCCCGCGCGAGATCGGTTCGCTGCTTGCCGGGCGGCTTGCGCATGCGGCGGGGCTTACGCCTGACGACTGCCGCCTGATGGTCGCGTGCGGTGCCGGTGCGGGCCTCGCGGCCGTCTATAACGTGCCGCTCGGCGGGGCGATCTTCGTGCTCGAAGTGCTGCTCGGCACGTTCGAACTGCGTGCGCTGGTCGTGGCGGTCGCGACGTCGGCGATCGCGGCGGCCGTTGCGTGGATCGGCCTCGGCAACGAACACCAGTACACGGTGCTGCCGTTCGTGCTGAGTACGCCGCTGGTGGTGTGGTCGATCGTCTGCGGTCCGCTGTTCGGCTTTGCCGCGTACGGCTTCGTGCGGCTCACGACGCGTGCCCGCGCGAACGCGCCGAAAGACGGGCGGCTGCCGGTGCTCGCACTGGTCAATTTCGCGGTGATCGGCGTGCTTGCGATGTGGTTTCCGCAATTGCTCGGCAACGGCAAGGGTCCCGCTTCGCTGGGTTTCGACGGCACGCTGACGATCGGCCTCGCCGCGGCGCTGCTCGTGCTGAAGGTGCTGATCGAGGCCGGCAGCTTGCGGGCAGGTGCGGAAGGCGGCCTGCTGACGCCGGGTCTCGCGAACGGCGCGCTGCTCGGCGTCGTGCTCGGCGGGCTGTGGAGCCTCGTGTGGCCGGGCGCGTCGATCTGCGGTTGTGCGCTCATCGGCGCGACCGCGTTTCTCGCCGCATCGATGCAGATGCCGATCACGGCGGTCGTACTGCTGGCCGAGTTCACGCGCGTGGATCACGACAGTCTCGTGCCGATGCTGCTTGCGGTAGTTGGCTCGCTGGTCGCGTACCGGTTCGCGCAGCGGCTGGCCGAGCGGAAGGTGAGTGAGGTTGCGATGGTAAGCGAGCGCGCAGTGACGACGCACTGACGTTCTCAGCAATTACGAGCTGGACAGTATTCGCGGAAAAAGCCGCCAGCAAGCCGCCCGAAATTGACGATTTGCATCCATCCTGACGCATGTCGTTGCGGTCGGGTGCACGTACGGAACCACGCGGCTAAAACGTTCCGACATGCTTGCCGGAAGGCGATACAAATGAAACGCACGAGATCATCAATTGCGCTCGGATGCGTTCCTGCCGAAGCGACCGCCATGGTCGGTCCGTTGTCCTCCCGGCGTCATTCACGATAGTTTTGACTGCTCGTTTCAATTCAAACTATCTGAGAGAAAATGGCGAACACGTACAAGTACGGCATCCACGACGGCTTGAGCCGCGAATCATTGCTCTTCCTGATCTTCATTGAAGAGACGGGCAAGGCGTTGGGTGTAAGCGACGCGGTTGGTATCGGGATGGTGTTGCTGCGCCAGCGCTTCGTTCCAACGCGAGGCAAGTTCACGAACGCCGTCAAGGGGACCTCCATCGCGTCTGTCGTTTCGCGTCGAATATTGCCTTACGAATTGAAGCACCGGCTCCTGCCTACCGTCACGTCGTTCACGAGCCTTATCATGTCGCGCATCAAGTTCACGCGGAATATCGGCGCGTTCGTCGGGCGCGCGATTCCCGGCGTCGGGTGGGTAATGCTGGCAACGGATGTATCGGTGATCACTTATCGCACGGTTGGCACCTACAACAGCATGGTGACGCCCGGGGACCGCTTGTATGGCTGACGCATGGAAACGTCTCGAAGCGTTTTTTTCGGCCGATATCGGCGAGCTACCGGTCTCTGGAATCGAGCTGACGCGAGACACGGATCTCTATCACGATCTCGACCTGGAGCCGAACGACATCGACAAGCTCGTCAGGCGATGGGCTGCGACGTTTGACGTCGACCTGTCCGCGTTCGACATCCACTATTACTATCCGTCCGCGAAGCTCGGCATTGGTTCGTTTTTCGCGATGGTTGTCAAATTCCCGTTCAACAATGCGGCGCGCGATACGTTGGGCGGCCGGTCACTGACGCTCGGATCGATGGAAGAGGCGATGGAGCGTGGGCGATGGGAGCGGTGACATGCCACGCTGACACCTGCTTCGACCGTGCATGCCGGAACGCGATGAATGGACAACCTCACGTAGACCGGATCGTTTCATGAAACACCGAACGCCCGCCTGGCTCACATCCAAGCGGGCGTTTTTGCAATCGCACGACCCGCCACGAGCTTAGATTCCCGGGGCCTTTTCTCGTGTATCGTCGATCGGCCTTCGGGCGTCAGGCGTCACCGGTGGGCACGACACGCGTTCGACCACCTGAAATCGGCGGGCGTCAATGCCGGCGAGGGCACTGAAGCAAACGACGCGGTTCTGTGCAAGAATCCGCGCGTTTCCGCGCCTCAACCAACAACGACACGCGCGGACGTCCCTATCAGGAAACGAGGAGCTCAAGTTGATCCAGCGCATTTCCCGCTTTTTCACGCAGGTGGTCCACCGCGTGTTGCCCGACCCGTTGATTTTCGCGATCCTGCTGACGGTCGTCACGTTCGCGCTCGCGTTCGGCCTGACGCCGAACACGCCCGTGCAGCTCACGACGATGTGGGGTTCGGGTTTCTGGAACCTGCTCGCGTTCTCGATGCAGATGGTGATGATTCTCGTCACCGGCCACGCACTCGCGAGTTCGCCGCCCGTGAAGCGCATGCTCGTCGCACTTGCGAGCACCGCGCGCACGCCGGGGCAGGGCGTGATGCTCGTCGCGTTCGTCGGCGCGCTCGCGTGCGCGATCAACTGGGGCTTCGGCCTCGTGCTCGGTGCGATGCTCGCGCGCGAAGTGGCGCGCCGTGTCGCCGGCAGCGATTACCGGCTGCTCGTCGCGTCCGCCTACATGGGCTTCCTGAGCTGGCACGGCGGCTTGTCGGGTTCGGTCCCGCTCGTCGCGGCCACGAAGGGCAATCCGATGGAAAAGACCATCGGGCTGATTCCCGTGTCGCAGACGATCTTCACCGGCTACAACGCGTTCATCACGATCGGTCTGATCGTGATGTTGCCGTTCCTCGCGCGCATGATGATGCCGAAGCCGGGTGAGGTCGTCAGCGTCGATCCGGCGCTGCTGGCCGAACCACCGAGCGTCGAGCGCCAGCTCGGGCCTGACGCGACGTTCGCGGAACGACTGGAGGAAAGCCGCTTGCTGTCGGTCCTCGTCGCGGCGCTGTGCGCGGCGTTCCTCGTGCTGAAGTTCGTGCAGAAGGGCTTCGCGCTCGACATCGACACCGTGAACCTTGCGTTCCTCGCGGCCGGCATCCTGCTGCACCGTACGCCGATGGCCTATGCGCGCGCGGTGGCCGGTGCGGCGCGCGGTGCGTCGGGGATCATGATCCAGTTCCCGTTCTACGCGGGCATCCAGGCGCTGATGGATCACTCGGGGCTCGCGGGCGTGATCACGAAGTGGTTCGTCGATATCGCGAACGTGCACACGTTCCCGCTGCTCGCGTTCCTGAGCTCGGCCGTGATCAATTTCGCGGTGCCGTCCGGCGGCGGCCACTGGGTCGTGCAGGGCCCGTTCGTGATGCCGGCCGCTCAGGCGCTCGGCGCCGATCTCGGCAAGGCCGCAATGGCGATCGCGTACGGCGAGGCCTGGACCAACATGGCGCAGCCGTTCTGGGCGCTGCCCGCGCTGGCGATTGCCGGGCTCGGCGTGCGCGACATCATGGGGTATTGCGTGACGACGCTGCTGTTCTCGGGCGTCGTGTTCGTCGCGGGGATGTATCTGTTCTGACGCGGCGGGGCGGGGCGGGACGGGGCGAGAGGCGGGCGGAGTCCGCGTCCGCCTCTCGCGATCCTGAGTCCGGCCTGCCGTTAGCCGTGCGACCGTGCGTCCGGCCGCTCGTGTCCGTGACGCAACGCGAGTCTGGCGAACGCCGCGATGAGGAGCGCGGCCGCAAGCAGCGTCAGCCCGTTCTTCGCATTGCCGGTTGCCTGTTCGATCGCACCGACGACGGTCGGCCCGACGAAGCCGCCGAGCAACCCGCACGTATTCACCAGTCCGAGTCCGCCTGCCAGTGCGTTGCCGGCGAGCCGCGACGCGGGAAACGTGAAGACGATCGACTGAACGACGAAGAACATGAATGCGGCCACGCACACGCACAAGAGCCCCGCGGCAGGCGACGCATGCGCGGCGCCGACCATCCCGGCAGCCATCACGACCAGCCCCGCGCCGTGCCGTCGAGCTCGATCAGCGCACCGGCCAGCGGCCCGCCGACGATGTTTGCGATGCACACGCCAAGCAGGAAATAGCCGGTTGCGCGCGCACGTAAACGGTATCGGGGGGAGACAATCGGCAATACTTCTTTCGCGTCCGGGACTTGATTCGCTTTCTCGAGCAACGGTGGGGGAAGGCAGACGGTGTCAAGTATCCGCCGTCAAGCGGCGGGCCACTGGCGGGGCGACAAGGTGTCATCCTGTTCGAGGTGTCGGGATGGAGTGACGCGCAGGGCCACGCCACGCTGTTCAATGGACGGACGTGTTACGACCATTGCTATTTCAACGAGCCGAGCGCGCGGTATCGTACCGATCGCGCAAATTTCTGGAGTCTGTCATGAGGAGAGCCTGGATCGCCGCCGTGTTGACGTGCATCGCGCTTCAACCTGCGATGGTGTCGGCGAACGATGTAGCGCAAGCATCGCCCGAAGCCGGCTCACGGACTAACCTCCAGAACTTCAAGGACATGGTGCTCGCGGAGTGCCTGGCTACCGCGTACAGGCAGGAGCCAGGCGTGAGCAAGGATATCGGCAGCAGCACCAGCGCGTTGCGCGACTGGACCTACTACGACATGGAGCGCGCACCGGATGTCATTCACGCGCTGGTGGCGAAGTATCTTGGTCGCGACTACCGGAATCCGGTTGTCGAACCGGAAGTCCGGGACGTGAAATTCGACTTCCTGAAGTGCGCCGACTTGTACCACGGCAAGGAACTGGATACCGTCGCGAAGCAGCTCGTATTCCGCCCCAACCGGACTTATCGGAGCGAGACTTCGCGGAAGTTGCGGTAGCAATCAGATGCCGTTGCGCAATGCAACGGCGCACCGTCTGCCATGCTACGTGTGCTACTCGAGCGTCCGGATCGAATTGCTGATGCCGCGCGCGCTGCTGACACGACGCAGCGCGGCGGTCATCCTGCACTCAGCGTTTCACCGGTTCGTCGTTCAACGTACCGAGGAACGCTTCGATATCCTTGATATCCTGCGCCGTCATCGCGGGCTTGTCGCCCGGCTTGCGATCGAACGGCGCATCGGTCACGTCGACGTTCGCGCGATATTTCGGCGGGATGTCGTCGTACTCGTCGACCTTGCCGTCCGCGCCGCGCGAATAGAACTTCTGCGGCGAGATGCTGCGTTCGTTGTAGAACGCCATCACCTGGTCGAGCGTGTGGAACACACCGTTGTGGAAGAACACGTGGCGCGTCGCCGAGTTGCGCAGCGTCGGCGTCAGGAACATCGCGCAATACTGCGTCTGGTCCTTCAGGTCGTCGCGGAACGGCCCGCACACGCCGAGATCGTAGAACGCCGGGTTGTGGTTCTGCGCCAGTTCCTTGTTGCGCGGCGCGCCGAGCGCCTCGTACTGGTAATCGGTAAACATCGGCGGCAGCCCGTCCTTGCCGGGTTTCGACAGGTGGCAGCCCGCGCAATTCGCCTTGTCCGGATCGTTGAACAGGCGCAGCCCGCGCAGTTCGGCCTGCGTGAGGCGCGCACGGCCTTCGAGCCAGCGGTCGTACTTGCTGTTGTACGGGTGGAACGACGGATCTTCCACCTGGTAGCGTGCGATCGCGAACATCGCCTCCGACACCGCGAGTTGCGGGCTGTCGAACACGCGTGCGCCGAACAGTTGCTCGAGCTGCGTGCGATGCGACGACTGCTTGAGCTTGCGCGCGACATCGTCGATGCTCGCGTTCGCCATCTCGACCGGATTCAGCAGCGGGCCGAACGCCTGCTGCTGCAGCGTATCGGCGCGGCCATCCCAGAACATCCCGCCTTGCGGCACGAGCTGCGGCGCGGCCGACGTGCCGGCCACCTTCTGCGCCTTGACGACACCGGCCGCCGACGCGGCCTGTTGCGCGACGGTCGGCGCGGCGTCGTTTTCCCCGGCATCGGGGCCGATGCTGAAGTTCGGCTGGCGGTACAGGTACATCAGCGACGGCGGCGGGCGATAGCCCTGCTGCGTCATCGCGAGGCCGCCCGGCTGCACGTCGAGCGCGTTCGGCGGGCCGTATGCGGGATCGGGGCGGGGCGAGGACGCGCACAACTGCGTGCCCGGCGCGGTGGGTGGGGTGCGGCGGGGGCTGGTGTGCCCCGGTATGGGGCGGGGTGCTGCGGGTGGGCTGGGGGTACGGGTACGGCAGCGACGGCGGCGGGCGATAGCCCTGCTGCGTCATCGCGAGGCCGCCCGGCTGCACGTCGAGCGCGTTCGGCGGGCCGTATGCGTGATCGGGGCTGTGGCACGACGCGCACGACTGCTTGCCCGACGCGGACAGCGACGGATCGGCGAACAGCGCACGGCCGAGCTGCGCGACCGCCGACAGCGGCTGCGCGGCGGGCCGCTGCAGAACGACCGGATGCGGGGTCGGCCCCGTCCAGTCGGCGACGACGGTGCCGATCGCCGCGGGCACCTGCGCGGGGAATGCGATCGCGAACGCGCCATAGCCGAGTACGGCGGCGCCGATCACGAACGCCGCGCGGCGCAGGAGGCGGGACGGCGTGCGCGACGCGCGGGGGCCGGTGGTGTCGGGAGACGGGAACGCAGGGCGAGCTGTCATGCTGTCGGTCGGAAATCGGGCGCCGCACGAAGCGGCGCGTTAAACGGAAACGGCCGGCGCGTGCTGCGCCGGCCATGCGGTCACGAAGTACCGGTCAGATCGCCGGTGCCGCGCTCAAGGCGGTGCCGAGCGTCGGGTCGAGATACAGCGGCGTCGTGTTCGGCTTCGACGTGAAGTCGAACAGCGCGCGCAGGTCGCCCGCCGTCGCATCGAACGAACCGCCGCCGATGCGCTGGCCGCCGAGCCAGTTGTCCTCGATGAAGCGCACGACGGACGACTGGTCGATCATCGTGTGGTCGACGTAGTTCTGCTTCGCATACGGCGAGATCACGATCAGCGGAATGCGCACGCCCGGGCCGCAGCGGCCGTTCACGGTCGCGCCGTTCACGCCGGTGGTGCCGCCCGTGCCGCACTTGCCGCTGCCGTTGACCTGGTCGACCGGGTCCGACGATGCACGCGTCGGCGCCGTGTACACGTGGTCGTACCAGCCGTCCGAGTCGTCATAGGTGACGATCACGGCCGTGTTCTGCCAGTCCGGCTGCTGCTGCAGGAAGTTGACGACCTTCGTCACGAACGCCTGTTCGTCGAGCGGATCCGAGTAGCCTGCGTGCGCGTCCTGTGCGGCCGGGGCCTTCAGGTAGCTGACCGACGGGAAGTTGCCGGCCTTCACGGCGGCGAAGAAGTCGTCCGTGTCGTACTGGTGGTTCGCCGGTTCGGCGGTCTTGCCGTCCGTCTGGAGGCTCGAACCGATCGCGGCGACCGAGCTCGGGCGCGTGTGCTGCGGGTTCGCGGTCGACGCGTAGTACTGGAACCAGTTGTGGTGCGGGATGTAGTCGGACGTCGCGGCGTTCACGGCGGTGGCGACCGTGCTGCGGCTGCAGCCCGTCGTGCCGTTGCCGTTCGTCGTCGACAGGTTGAAGCCGCCCATGAAGCCGCCCCACGTGATCTTCGCGCCGTTCAGCAGGTCGCCGATGTTCTTGCCCGTCATCAGTGCCTGGTCGGTCGTGCTCGAGCACACGTCGTTGCCCGGGTCGACGTCGTTGATCATCGTGAAGCCGCCCTGGCCGTCATTGATGTAGTACGAGCTCTTCGCGAGCGTCGACGGTTGCGCCGACGACTTGACGATCTGCATCCCGTTGGTCTGGCCCGACACGACGTTCAGCGCGCCCGGCGTCGACGGGCCGTACGACGTCGTGTACATGTTGTCGCTCATCGCGAAGCGCTGTGCGTAGTTCCACAGTGCGGTCACGGTGTTGCCGTCGAAGTAGCCCATCACCTGGCCCTTCGTGCCGAACGCGCCGGCGCCGCCGGAGGAGCCCTTGCCGGTGTATTTCGGGAACAGGTCGGCGAGGCCGTTGTCCTCGGCCTGCTGCTCGGCCGTGTACGCGTGGTTCTGGTCGGCGGTCGCGGCCTGCGTGCGGTCGAGGCGGAACGGATTCGCCGCGTCGGTGCCGTTGGCCGTGTTCGTGAAGTTCGGGTTCGCGGTGAGCAGCGTGCCCGTCAGGCCGTTGGGCGTCGGCGTGCCGGACTTGGCGGTGAACGCCGGTTCGCCCGACGGGTTCGTCGCGTTCGGGTAGGTGCCGAAGTAGTGGTCGAACGAGATGTTTTCACCGTAGATCACGACGACGTGCTTGATCGGCGTGGCGGTCTGCAGCGCATCCTGCGACGACACGGCGGGCGTCGACGTGGGGTCGTCGCTGCCGCCGCAGGCGAACAGCGCCAGCGCTGCGGCTGCGCAGGCAGTGACGAGCAAGGCTTGACGGAACATCGGGAAACTCCAGGTAAGGTCTTCGATGGTGGAGAGCGGCCCCGTCGCCGTGTCGGTTCGGCGCGGAGCTCGTGAGAGAGCACGCGCATTGGAACAGTCCCGTATGAAGATATGGGGACGGAGTGGTTTCGCCGCGATTGCGTTGCGGTATCGATTTCATTACGGAGGAACGCGAGGCGAAAGTGAACGGAAAGGGGCGGACCGCATGCCACCTTCGCGTCACATGTCGCGACGCGTGAGCCCGCTGCCGCGGATGCCGCGCGGGGCGGGCGAAAGGGCGTCATCGCCCCGGTCGCGCACGGTGCCGTGCCGCGCCCGTTTTTTGACAATCGGATGACGGATTCATACGATGAACGCCCTGCGGCGACGATTTCGCGTGGCCGACCGTCAGCGAGTATTCAGCGTGCCGATCCCCGTTCTGTTTGCCGTTCTGTGCGCGGCGTTCCTCCACGCGTCATGGAATGCGCTGGTCCGCAGCAGCGGCGACCGGCTGCGATCGGCCACCGTGCTGCAGATCGCGATCGGGCTGTTCGCGCTGCTGTTCCTGCCGGCTGCGGCGCCGATCTCGGCGGCGAGCTGGGCGTACGTCGTCGCGTCGGCCGTGCTGCACGTCGTCTATACGCTGCTGCTGGTGCGCGCGTACGAGCACGGCGACCTGACCGTCGCGTATCCGGTCGCGCGCGGCACCGCGCCGCTGCTCGTCACGCTCGGCGCGGCGGCGTTCGCGGGCGAGCACCTGAATGTCGGCGCGCAATGCGGGCTCGTGCTGATCTGCGCAGGCATCCTGGCGATCGGCCTGGAGCGCGGGCGCGGCGCGAAGCACCGGATGATGCAGGTGCTGCCGACCGCGTTTGCGACCGGCGTATCGATCGCGGCCTACAGCGTGGTCGACGGGATCGGCGTGCGGGAGAGCGGCAACACGGTCGGCTATACCGCGTGGATGTTCGTGCTGACGGGCGCGATGATGGCCGCGTACTACCGGCTGCGGGCGGGGCCGCTGCGGCTGACGCAGGATGTCGGCGAAACGGCGAAGGCGGCGTGCGGCGGCGTGTTCGCGGCGCTCGCATACGGCATCGTGATCTGGGCGATGGATCGCGCGCCGATGGGGCCGGTCTCGGCGTTGCGCGAAACGAGCGTGGTGTTCGCGGCGCTGATTGCGCGCGTGTATCTCGGCGAGCGGCTGACGCCGCGCCGGGCGGCCGGTTGCGTGGTGATCGCGGCGGGGGCGTTGCTGATCAGTGCGTTTGAAGTGGTGAAATAAACGGGCCGGCCTGGCGCGCGGCCCGCCACATCAGGCCTCGACCGGCATCGCACTCGTGCACTTGATCTCGTCGAGGCACACGCTCGAATGCACGCCGCTCACGCCGGGAATGCGCATCAGCGTCTCGAGCAGGAACCGCGACAAGCCTTTCAGATCGTGCGCGACGACCTTCAACACATAGTCGATGTCGCCCGTCACCGAGAAGCACTCCTGGATCTGCGCGAGATCGGACACCAGTTTCTGGAACTTCGACAGGTCGCGGATATGCCCGCGCTCCATCGTCACGTGCACGAAAGCGGTGACGCCGAAACCGAGCGTGTCGGGGCACAGCCGGGTTTCATATCGGCGGATCGCGCCGATTTCCTCCAGCCGCCGGTGGCGGCGCAGCGTCTGCGCGGGCGAGAGGCCGACGGCCTTCGCCAGGTCGAGGTTCGACGCGCGGCCGTTCTCCTGCAGGATCGACAGCAAGTGGCGATCGAGGCGATCCAGAACCGGTTCATGCATTTTTGTTTCCTCATCTGTCTCCTGGGTGCAATCTTATCTCATAATGTAGGGTTTGCATGAACGGGTTACGAAACCCGATTTCGCCGTCGCGACGCTAAACTGACGCCGGATTTTCGTGTGCGAACGCAGCAATGCGGGCACGGCGACAGTCGGCGGCCGGTCTGGCAGGCACGCCGACGCGAATCGGGCGCCGCCACGCGAAGATTGCAGTCCCCAACCCGGCGGCTCCACGAACGGCCCCGGCACAGCAAAACAGCGCCCGGCACACCGAGGCGCGCCGCACCCTGCTGCAGGCGGGGGCGGACAGAGTGGAGAAGACATGGTTTCTGGAAACGAGAGCGACGGCCTGAAGCGCGGGCTGAAGAACCGGCACATCCAGCTGATTGCGCTCGGCGGCGCGCTCGGCACGGGGCTGTTCCTCGGCATCGCGCAGACGATCAAGATGGCGGGCCCGTCCGTGCTGCTCGGCTACGGGGTGGCCGGCATCATTGCGTTCTTCATCATGCGCCAGCTCGGCGAGATGGTCGTCGACGAGCCCGTCGCCGGCTCGTTCAGCTACTTCGCCAACAAGTACGTCGGCCACTTCACCGGCTTCCTGTCCGGCTGGAACTACTGGGTGCTGTACATCCTCGTCAGCATGGCCGAGCTGTCGGCCGTCGGGATCTACGTGCAGTACTGGTGGCCCGGCGTGCCGACCTGGGTGTCGGCGCTGGTCTTCTTCGTCGCGATCAACCTGCTCAACCTGGCCAGCGTGAAGTCGTACGGCGAGACGGAATTCTGGTTCTCGATCATCAAGGTCGCCGCGATCGTCGGGATGATCGGCTTCGGCGGCTGGCTGCTCGCGAGCGGCCATGCGGGGCCGGAGGCGAGTGTCCGGAACCTGTGGCAACACGGCGGCTTCTTCCCGAACGGCGTGTCGGGGCTCGTGATGTCGATGGCCGCGATCATGTTCTCGTTCGGCGGGCTGGAGCTGATCGGCATCACCGCGGCCGAGGCCGACGATCCGAAGCGCAGCATTCCGCGCGCGACCAACCAGGTGATCTACCGAATCCTGATTTTCTACATCGGCGCGCTCGCCGTGCTGCTGTCGCTGTACCCGTGGGAAAAGGTCGTCACCGGTGGCAGCCCGTTCGTGCTGATTTTCCACGCGCTGAGCAGCAACCTGGTGGCCAACGTGCTGAACGTGGTCGTGCTGACCGCCGCGCTGTCGGTCTACAACAGCGGCGTGTACAGCAACAGCCGGATGCTGTTCGGCCTCGCGAAGCAGGGCAACGCGCCGAAGGTGCTGTGCTCGGTGAACAAGCGCGGCATTCCGCTCGCCGCGCTCGGCGCGTCGGCGCTCGCGACCGGCGTGTGCGTGCTGGTCAACTACTTCATGCCGGGCAAGGCGTTCGAGGTGCTGATGGGCCTCGTCGTGTCGGCGCTGATCATCAACTGGGCGATGATCACGCTGATCCACCTGAAGTTCCGCCAGGCCAAGCGCGCAGCCGGGGAGGAGACTTCCTTCCGCAGTCTGGGCTATCCTTTCACGAATTACCTGTGCCTGGCATTCATGGCCGGCATTCTCGTCGTGATGTACCTGACGCCGGATCTCCGCCTGTCGGTGTACCTGATCCCGGTATGGCTCGCGGTGCTCGCGGTCGGGTATCGCTTCCGTCAGAAGAATGCAGGCTATGCGGTGCACGACAGCGCATCCGCACGCTGATACAGGCCACGACCGACCATTCTTCCAAACGAGACCGACATAGCCATGTTCGAACACATCGACGCGTACCCGGGCGATCCGATCCTGACGCTCAACGAGAACTTCCAGAAAGATCCGCGCGACCAGAAGGTCAACCTGAGCATCGGCATCTACTTCGACGCCGAAGGCCGGATTCCGGTGATGGGCGCCGTGCGCGAAGCCGAAACCGCGCTGCAGCGCGACAGCGGCGCGAAGCCGTACCTGCCGATGGTCGGCCTGGCCGCGTATCGCGACGCCGTGCAGGCGCTCGTGTTCGGCGCCGATCACCCGGCCCGCGCGGCCGGCCGCATCGCGACGCTGCAGACGCTCGGCGGCTCCGGCGCCCTGAAGGTGGGCGCCGATTTCCTGAAGCGCTATTTCCCGGATTCGCAGGTGTGGCTCAGCGACCCGAGCTGGGAAAACCACCGCTTCATCTTCGAGCGCGCCGGCTTCACGGTGAACACGTACCCGTACTACGACGAAGCGACGGGCGGCCTGAAGTTCGACGCGATGCTCGCGGCGATCGACGCGCTGCCGGCGCGCAGCATCGTGCTGCTGCACGCGTGCTGCCATAACCCGACCGGTGTCGACCTCGACGAAGGCCAGTGGGAGAAGCTGATCGACGTGATCGAGGCGCGCGGGCTGCTGCCGTTCGTCGACATGGCGTACCAGGGCTTCGGCGCGGGCCTCGACGCGGACGCGTTCGCGGTGCGCGAACTGGCACGCCGCGGCGTGCCGGCGCTGGTCGCGAACTCGTTCTCGAAGAACTTCTCGCTGTACGGCGAGCGCGTGGGCGGCCTGAGCGTCGTCTGCGAAGATGCCGCCGCGGCCGACCGCGTGCTCGGCCAGCTGGCCGGCGCCGTGCGCTCGAACTACAGCAACCCGCAAACCTACGGCGCGAAAGTCGTCGCGGCCGTGCTCGGCACGCCCGCGCTGCGCAAGCAGTGGGAAGAGGAACTGGCGGCGATGTGCCGCCGCATCGCGCGGATGCGCCAGTCGATCCATGACGGCCTGCGCGACCACGTCAGCGGCGAGGCACTCACGCGCTACGTGAAGCAGCGCGGGATGTTCACGTACACGGGCCTGACCGAATCGCAGGTCGACGCGCTGCGCGAAGTGCACGGCGTGTACGTCCTGCGTTCGGGCCGGATGTGCGTCGCGGGGCTGAACGACTCGAACGTCGCCATCGTCGCGGATGCCATCGGCAAGGTGCTGAAGAGCGGCGTCTGAGCGCGGCGCGCTCCGGCGCGCAACGCGGCTGGCCGAACCGGCTGTCTCCCGCAAGGGGGCAGCCGGTTTTTTGTTGGGCGGCCGCAATGTGCGCCACCCGGCTGACGCAGGCGCACGTGCGGGGGTACGATCACGGCATCCAACGCATTTCGAAAGGAGCGACATGGGCATCCGGATCATCCAGCTCGGCACGCCGCGCGCGGCCGGCGAGGGCCTGCGGATCGGAACGGTGCGGCGGCCGCCGCGTGGCGTTCCGAAGGCGGAATTCGCGTCGCGCAACTACTATGATGTATGGCTGCCGACGCTGTCGCCGAGCCCGGAACTCGTCGCACAGGCGCAGGCCGCCGAAACCGATGCCGAATGGAACGCGTTCCGGCGTCACTTCCGCGCGGAGATGGCGCATGGCGATGCGCCGAAGGTGCTGGACCTGCTGGCGGCGCTGTCGGCGACCACCGCGTTCTCGATCGGCTGCTACTGCGACGACGAACGCCATTGTCACCGTAGCGTGCTGCGCGAGCTGCTCGCGGAGCGCGGCGCGGCGATCGAGCCCGACGCGGGCTGAAAGCAGTTCGAAGCGGCGTCGCGCAGCCGCGCCGGCACGCTGCCGTGCCGTTATCGTGCGGCGCAGCGAACCGGTTGACGTGGGTCAAGCGTGCGGGCGCGCGCGCCACTATGCTCTTGTCATGGAGCCATCACGACGATGACAGGCGGACAGATGCAGATTGCCTTCCCGCCGGAACCACCCGAATATTGCGCACGCGACCTGGTCGTGGCGTTTTCGGCACTGGTCGACGGGCGTTGCGTACAGTGCGCGGTCACGGCCGAGGCGCTGGAAGATCATTTCGGCGCACCGTCGCTGCTCGAACGCGACCTGCTGGCCGCGTTCGACGCGCACCGGTCGGCGATCGAGGCGATGGCGCGACGGATGCTCGAGGAAATCGGCGGCCGGCCGGTGCTGCTGCACAGCGGCCACTTCCGGCTCTGAGACGGATACCGCAGGAGGGCGCATGACACTGCAGGGCAACATTCACGAACGCGACTGGTCCGTCGAAGTCGAGACGCGTCCGTGCGAATCGGGCGAATTCCGCTGTCGCGTGTCGGTCGAGCACGGCGCGGGCGCCGCGCGCTTTCATCACACGTTCGAGCACAGCCATGCGTATCCGACCGAGCGCGAGGCGATGATCGAAGGGCTGAGGGCCGGCATGACGTGGATCGAGATGAAGACGTCGCAGACCTTCAACGTATGAACGGCCCCGCGCCCACGAAGGCGCGGGCAGACTATCGGCCGGGCAGCGATCGAAGAAATCGCGCCGCGCCACGGGCAACGCGTGCCGCCGCCTTTCGGTGCGGGCGGCACATGCAAGGCGGTCGACGAGCGGGCGGCCCCGTCAGGAGACACGACATGGGCGTGGGCATGCAGATCGCCTGCCACGGATTCGCGGGTTCGGCCGCGGTCGAAGCCGAGGCCGGCGCGCAGCTGGTGCGGCTCGAACGGTTTCGCGCGCTGATCGGCGGGTGCCATCTCGCGATCGAATCGCATGCCGCCGCCGACGGCGCACGCCGGTACGACGTGCAGCTCGACCTCGTAATGCACGACACCGCGCTCTGGCCGCTGCCGCCGTGCGTCGGCGACGACGTGGACGACGCGCTGCGCCGCGCGTTCATGCAGGCCGAACAGGCGCTGATCGCGTGCCAGGCGGGCGGTGCAAGGGTGGGGCTGCGCAACGCGGCGGCTGGCGGCACGGTGCAATGATGCGCCGCGCGCGGGGTCGCGCGGGCGGCCGGGCGTCGTCCTGGTCTTGTTCCGTCAGACTCGTGCGAGCGCTTGCGAATCGATGATGCGTACGCGCTTGCCGCGCGTTTCGACCAACGCGTCGCGATGGAACCGCGAGAACATCCGGCTCACGGTTTCGAGCTTCATCCCGAGATAGCAGCCGATTTCCTCGCGCGTCATCCGCAGGTTGAATTCCGTCGCCGAATAGCCGCGCGCCTCGAAGCGCGACGACAGGTTCAGCAGGAAATGCGCGACGCGTTGCTCGGCCGACATCGTGCCGAGCAGCAGCATCTGGCTCGATTCGCGGACGATCTCGCTGCTCAGCATCTGGTAGAGGAAGTGCTGCATTGGCTTGATCTCGCGGCACGCCGCTTCGAGCGCGCCGAACGGGATGATGCACACGACGCTGTCCTCGAGCGCGATCGCGTCGCAGCAATGCTGGCCGCCGCCGATGCCGTCCATCCCGAGCGTTTCACCGGCAATCTGGAAGCCCGTCACGTGCTCGCGGCCGTCGCGATGCATCATCACCGTCTTGAACGAACCCGCACGCACCGCATAGATGCTCTGGAACGGATCGTCGGTGCGGAACAGCGCGTCGCCCTGGCGTACCTGCCGGGTCGTGCAGATGATCGAGTCGAGGCGGCCGTATTCGGCCGCGGTCAGGTGCGGCGGCAGGCACATCGAACGCATCGCGCACACCGAGCAGCGCGCGGCGGGGTGTTTGGCGGCGTCGGCGCGCGTGACCGCGCGAAGCGGAATCGTCGGCCGAGGCGTGATGGATACGTCGGCGGCGCAGGGGGTGGCTGTGGACATGAGTCACTCCGGCTCGTCAGGGGCGGTGCACGCGAGCGTGCACCAGGGATTCGATGACTTGGCAGGCGGCGTCGAATTCGACGGTCTTGTCGAAGAAGTAGTCGGCTCCGGCCGACGCGCATGCCTCTCTGAATGCCGGCGCCGAGTGATTCGTCAGCACGATCGTGACGATGCGCGGCGCGGCCTTCGACAGCGTCCCGATCAGGTCGAGACCGCTGCCGTCCGCCAGCCGCAGGTCGACGATCACCACGTCCGCCTGGGTGCTGCGGATATGCGTCCATGCGTCCTGGCCGTCTTCCGCCTCGCCGACGACGGCGACACCGCGGATCGCGCCGACGAGCAGCGCGATCCGCTGTCGGACGGCGACGGCGTGATCGACGAGAAACACCCGGAGCGCGGCGGGTAACTGGCTGGCATTCATGCCGGCAGTATCGTGTTGCGCCGCCGAAAATGAAATCGGCCGAATTGGAAGTTGATGTAGGCCGCTGCGACGCGTTGTAGGGCGTTTCCTACAACGCGTACGGGAAACCGCCGGAGCGGCCCGGGTGCGACGTACCGCGAGCGCGGCCGAAGGGTT
>NZ_JAAGPG010001033.1:0-236 GCF_017104665.1 Burkholderia sp. Se-20378
GGGCTCGTGCAGGTGAGTGGGCAGTGGAGTCGGGTGGGAGCAGGGTGGGTGTCGGGTAGAGGGAGGTGGAGTGGCGGAGGGTAAGTAGGGGGGGTGAGGACGCGGGTGAGAAGCGAGCAGGAAGGGACTGGTGGGGGTGGAGAGAGGGTGTGCAGGACGTGGGTGGATGGAATCACGTTGGGTGGGCAGAGCAAGAAGACGGGAGAGAGGGCGGGCTGTGGATTGTGTTTGTGTTT
>NZ_JAAGPG010001034.1:0-1291 GCF_017104665.1 Burkholderia sp. Se-20378
TCCTGTGGGGCCGCGTCGATGCGAACGAGACGGGCGGCAGTGCGCATTTCGACACGGTCAACGCGGCCGTCACGGTCCCCGGCGAATTCGACGAGCCGCGCCTGACGTTCGACCGGTTGCGCGGCAACGCCAAGTGGGTGATCACGCCCGCGGCCGGCGACAAGCACGCGCGCGTCGACGTATCGCTGCCCGACCTGCTCGTCTCGAACCCCGATGCCGAAATCGCGGTGTCCGGCTCGTACACGAACCCCGGCCACGGTCGCGGCTCGCTCGACCTGCGCGCCGATTTCGCCCGCGCGTCGGTGGCACGCATTCCGCGCTACCTGCCGACCGGGATGTCCGAGCACCTGCGCGACTATCTCGGCCACGCACTGCAGGACGGCCAAGTGACCAAGGGCGCGTCGATCGTCGCCCGCGGCCCGCTCGAGAAATTCCCGTTCGAACACGAGCCGGACGCCGGCGTGTTCCACATCGTCGCGCCGTTCACCGGCGGCCGCTTCGAACCGACGCCGTACCCGCCGCGCAAGCTCGCGAACGGCACGCCGAGCGTCTGGCCGGCACTCGACGGGATCGACGGCGTGTTCGAACTCGCACAGAACAAGCTGCGTTTCGACATCCACCGCGCGCACTACAAGCGCGTTGCGCTGACGAAGGTGGCCGGCCGCATCGACGATCTCGGCAATCCGACCCACTCGCCGCTCATCATCGACGGCCATGCGCAGGGCCCGCTGGCCGACCTGATCGACTACGCGGACAACAGCTCGCTCGGCACGATGAGCGGGCATATCGGCCAGCGGATCGATGCCCAGGGGCCCGCGTCGCTCGCGCTCAAGATCACGATTCCGCAGCACGTCGCGCATCCGCACACGCACATCGAAGGCGCGCTCGCGTTCGGCGGCAACACGCTGACGACCAACGGCGTGCCGCCGCTGTCGGCGCTGCGCGGCAGTGTCCGGTTCACCGAGGCCGGCGCGTCGCTGCATGACCTGTCGGGGCGCTTCCTCGGCGGCCCGGTGCGCGCGAACGGCAACTTCCAGTCGCATGGGCCTTACGCGGTGGACGTCGACGGCCGGCTCGCGCTCGACGCCGCGCGCGGCCTGAACCTGCACGGCCCGGCCGCCGCGCTGCTCGAGCACGTGGTCGGCGACGCACCATACAAGGTCGCCGTGCGCGGCGCGCCGGGCCGCCTGCCAGACATCAGCGCACATTCCGACCTGACCGGCGTCGCGCTGAATTTCCCCGCGCCGTTCGCGAAGGCGGCCGGCGCGCCGATGCCGTTCAGCTTCACGCT
>NZ_JAAGPG010001035.1:0-1289 GCF_017104665.1 Burkholderia sp. Se-20378
CTCGACGCACGGCAGGCGTTCGTGTTCGAAGACCGGCCGGCCGCACCGGCCGGCCTGCCGCCGGTGCTCGCGGGTCTTGACGATGCGGCCGACGGCTACGTGACCGAGACGCACGAGGCCGCGCTGGCGTTCACGCGCACCGTCTGCACGATGCTCGGGCGCGGCGCGGTGCTGCTGGTCGACTACGGCTTTCCCGCGCACGAGTACTACCACCCGCAGCGCGACCGCGGCACGCTGATGTGCCACTACCGTCACCACGCACACGACGATCCGTTCCTGTACCCGGGGCTGCAGGACATCACCGCGCACGTCGAATTCACCGGCATCTACGACGCGGCCGTCGCCACCGGCGCTGATTTGCTCGGCTACACGTCGCAGGCGCGCTTCCTGCTGAACGCGGGCATCACCGACGCGCTGGCCGCGATCGATCCGTCGGACATCCGCGCATTCCTGCCGGCCGCAAACGCGGTGCAGAAGCTGATCTCCGAAGCCGAGATGGGCGAGCTGTTCAAGGTGATCGCGTTTTCGCGCGGCATCGATGGCACGCTCGACGCGTTCGCGCGCGGCGACCGCTCGCACGCACTCTGACGGAGCCGACATGCTGCGCTGGCTGATGACGTCGTTCGTCGCGGTGATGATCCTGACGCGCTGCTGGCCGTGGCTCGGCAAGCTCGGCATCGGGCGGATGCCGGGCGACGTCACGCTGACGCTCGGCGGGCGGCGCTATCCGTTCCCGTTCATGTCGACGCTGGTGCTGACGATGCTGCTGTCGATGGTGGCGCGGCTGCTCTGAGCCGCGCCGAAAAGGCTGGCAGGCGTTACAGCTCGATTTCGCCGAGGATCCGGTGCGCGAGCGCCTTTGCCTCGTCGAACGCTTCTTCCTCGCTGGGGCTCGTCGAGTGGACGTCGTAGCGCGTGTTCTCGGTGTCGTCCCCGTCGTCCCGCGCGAGGATCACGTAACCCTGGAACTGCCCGTTGCCCGCATGCTGGGTATGCGCCTTGGCCGTGTAGATGCCCTTCGTGAACGTGTTGGTGTCCATCGTGCTCTCCCGCAAAAGGACACTTCATCGTAGCACTGCGGCGCAGCATGTACAGCGCGGCAAATCGGTGACCGAACGGTGCCCGGTCGCGGTGTCCGGTCACCGTCCTTCCCGTCACCGTTCGATCAGTGCGACGACCTCGTCGAGCGTCGGCGCATGCGCGCCCGTGTGCCGGCATGCCGCGGCGCCTGCCGCCAGCGCGAACACGAGATGCTCGCGCCACGATCGCTGCGGCGCAGCCATCAGGCT
>NZ_JAAGPG010001037.1:0-1409 GCF_017104665.1 Burkholderia sp. Se-20378
CGCCGCCGGCCGCCTCGTCGTTCCACGTGACCTCGCTGCGGATGCCCTGCCCCGGCAGCGCGTCGAGCTGCGTGCCGCCGCAGCCGAGCACGTACGGGCTCGATGCCGGGAAGTCGACATGATCGGCGCCGTCCTGCAGCCCGTCGCCCGAGCCGCTGTCGCCCGACGCCGCGCACACCGTGATGCCCTGCGCGGCCGCCGCCTGCAACACGCGGTTGAACGCCTGCGCGGACTGCGTCTGCCAGATCGCCTCCGGGCCGCCCCAGCTGATCGAGATCACCGACGGCTTGTTGGTCGTATCGCTGACGGCCGCGTTGACGGCCTGGATGAAGCCCGCGTCGCTGTTCGCCGCAAAGTACACGGCGATCTTCGCGGCCGGTGCGATCGCGCCGGCAATCTCGATGTCGAGCGCGACTTCGCCGTCCGGGCCGCTCGGGTCGCCGGTCGGCGTGTTGCGGCCGGTGCCGACGTTCACGTCGACGAGCGTCGGCGGGGTTGTGATGCCGAGCCCGCGGAAATACTGCTGGATGTCGGCCGCGCGGTAGCCGCCGCCGAGTTCGATGATCGCGATGCACTGCCCCGCGCCGTCGCCGGCCGGGAAGCCGTACAGCGATGCCAGCTGGATCGGGGTGAACGTGACGCCCGCCGCACCGCCGCGCGCGGGCTTGAACGGCGGCCGCAGCCGGAAGTGCGGCCGCGCCTGCGGACGACTGTCGAGGCCGAGCACGGCCGTGACGGCGTCACCGAGATCGTCGGGCAGCGCGATCGGGCCGGAGCGGCCGCGATACTGGCCGATCGACTGATGCTCGAAGCGCTCGAGCTTGACGCCGAACGCGGCTTCGAACTGCTGGATCGTGCCGGACAGCACGACGACGCTTTCGACGGGATCAACGCGATCGACCGTCAGTTGGTGACGACGCGCGAAGTCCTCAGCCTTGCGAATATCGTCGGGATTGGCGGAAAAGCGTTGCGCGAAAGTGGCACGCGACACCGGTTTCGCTTGCGCGTCGCCGGTGGCGAGCTGGTGAAGCAGCGTATCGAGTTGCCCTTCTTCCTGCCGCCGCAACATGATCGTGACGTGGATGCGTTCTGCCGGATCGCACGGACCGAGGCACTTGGACTCGGCGACGATTCGGGGTTCACGGTCGGCGTGAAGATGCCTTGCCATGTTCAGACCCTCCTTGGTACCGCGTTGCACGGAACAGCCAGGAAATCGGACAGGGCCGGCGGGAGACGGTTCCGTTCGGTCGGTCGGGTTCGCGCAGCGCGAAGTAACAGGGAGTTTAGAACAGTCAGACGATTTGCGCGCACGCCCTTCTGCGACGGGGCGCACGCGCGGGCCGGCGTGGCACGCGGCCTTCATCCGGTGCGGCGACGCGCCGCGCAACCTGCGTCGGCGCGATGCCGCC
>NZ_JAAGPG010001038.1:0-1400 GCF_017104665.1 Burkholderia sp. Se-20378
GGCATCACCTTCTGGCATCACCTTCTGGCATCACCTTCTGGCATCACCTTCTGGCATCACCTTCTGGCATCACCTTCTGGCATCACCTTCTGGCATCACCTTCTGGCATCACCTTCTGGCATCACCTTCTGGCATCACCTGCTGCCATTTCCCTCTGCCGTCTCGCTCTGCCGTCTCCGTTTGGCGTCGCCTTATCCCGTCGCCAACCGCGCCCTCCCAATCCGCAACCGGCCAAGCACGCGCCCTGACGGCGCAGAACAAACGCCCGCAGCGCTGAAAAACAAAGCCCCCACGCAGCACACCGCCGCATGAGGGCTCGTTTCCCGCCGGCTCGCGCCGTTTACTGCTTCTTCGCCTTCGCGGCCTTCGCCGTATCCGCGAGGATCTTCTCGACCCGCTCCACGTAGGTTTCGGTGCCGAACCGGCGCACCGCCGTCGCACGCCCGCTCGCGACGAGCCGATCGCGCAGCGCGCCGTCGCGCTTCAGCGTATCCAGCGCATCGGCCAGCGCCGTCGCATCGCCCGGCGCGCAGAGCAGCCCGTTGTCGCCGTCCTCGATGATCTCGACGACGCCGCCCGCACGGGCCGCGACGACCGGCCGGCGGGCGAGCATCCCCTCGACGATCACGCGCCCGAACGGCTCGGGCGTGATCGACGTGTGCGCAACCACGTCGACCGCCGTCATGCAGGCGGCCACGTCGCGCTGGAACCCGAGGAAATGCACGCGAGCGCCCATCCCGTGCCGGACAACGTATTCATGCAGTTGCGCCGCGTATTCGTCCTCGCCGAACAGCGGCGCGCCGACCAGCACCACGTGCATGTCGGGATGCCGCGCGGCGGCCTCCAGCAGCACGTGCTGCCCCTTCCAGTGCGCGAGGCGGCTGAACGAACCGACCAGCCATGCGTGCTCGGGCAACCCCAGCCGCGCGCGCAGCGCGGCCTGGCTGACACCTTCCAGCGCATCGAACGGCTCGGCCGAAATGCCGTTGAACACGACGTCGACGTGCTGCGGCGTGAAGCCCGTCAGCGTACGGAACGCCTGCGCGGACGCGTCGGAGTTCGCGATCACGCGCGTGACGCCGAGCCGCGCGCAGTACTTGATCGCCAGCAACTGCTTGCTGCCGAAATGGTCGGTGCTGACGATGTCGCGCAGGTGCCACACCACCGGCTTGCGCGCGAGCCGCCCGGCCAGCGCGGCAACCACCATCGCACGCTGCGTGTTCGCGTAGATCACCTCGGCACGGCGTGCACGGCGCGCGACGTCGCGCACCAGCCGCGCGAGCTGTTTCACCGCGCCGATCGACACGCCACCCTGCTTGCGCACGCCCGCGAGCGCGCCCTGGTCGACCACGTCGACGCGCGCGCCGATCTCGTCGAGCGCCGCACGGAACGGGCCGTCG